>CAYJFH010000001.1:0-4116 GCA_964369485.1 uncultured Rikenellaceae bacterium
CAACATTATCGACACCCCAGGTCACGTTGACTTTACCGTAGAGGTAGAGCGTTCACTACGTGTACTTGACGGTGCAGTAGCTACCTTCTGTGCAGTGGGTGGTGTAGAGCCTCAATCAGAGACTGTATGGCGCCAAGCTGACAAATATAGAGTACCACGTATCGGTTACGTAAACAAAATGGACCGTACTGGTGCTGACTTCTCACAGGTTTGTGCTCAAATCAAAGAGAGACTAGGTGCTAACGCACTTCCAATCGTACTTCCTATCGGTGCTGAAGATAAGTTCGAGGGTGTAATTGACCTTGTGTACAACCGTGCTTACATCTACTTCGATGATAAGACTGTACGTGACAACTACACTATCGAGGAGATCCCAGCTGCACTAGCTGAAGAGGCTGCTGCTGCTCGTGCTCTTCTTATCGAGGAGGTTGCTGCATCTGACGATGCACTTATGGAGAAGTTCTTCGACGATCCAGACTCAATCACAGCTGATGAGATCATCAAAGCTCTACGTGTTGCAACTATCAATATGTCGGTAATTCCGATGCTTTGTGGTTCATCATTCAAGAACAAAGGTGTTCAGCTTCTACTTGACTCAGTTATCGCTTACCTTCCATCACCAATCGACGTTGATGCAATCGTAGGTACTGACCCAAGAGACTCAGAGGTTGAGATCACTCGTAAACCAACTGAAAACGATCCATTCTGTGCACTTGCATTTAAGATCGCAACTGACCCATTCGTAGGTCGTCTTGGTTTTATCCGTGTATACTCAGGTAAACTAGATGCAGGTTCATACACCTTCAACAGCCGTTCAGGTAAGAAGGAGCGTATCTCTCGTATCTACCAAATGCACGCTAACAAACAGAACCCAATCGAGTTCGTAGGTGCTGGTGATATCGCTGCAGCGGTAGGTTTCAAAGACGTTCGTACTGGTGATACTCTATGTGATGAGGCTAACCAAATCGTACTTGAGTCTATGACATTCCCAGAACCAGTTATCGGTCTTGCAGTTGAGCCTAAGACTCAGAAAGACCTTGATAAACTAGGTGTTGGTCTTGCTAAACTTGCTGAAGAGGATCCAACGTTCACCGTTCGTACTGACGAAGTATCAGGTCAAACTGTAATTTCTGGTATGGGTGAGCTTCACCTTGAGATCATCGTTGACCGCCTTAAGCGCGAGTTCGGTGTTGAGATCAACCAAGGTGCTCCTCAGGTTAACTACAAAGAGGCTCTTACTCAAACTATCGAACTTCGTGAGACATTCAAGAAGCAGACTGGTGGTCGTGGTAAGTTCGCTGATATCGTATTCGAACTTGGTCCATGTGACGATGTTGAGAAACAAGGTCTTGAATTTGCAGATGTTGTTAAGGGTGGTAACATCCCTAAGGAGTACATTCCAGCTGTACAGAAGGGCTTTACCTCTGCAATGGCTAACGGTGCTCTTGCAGGCTTCCCACTTGACTCGATGAAGGTTACACTTAAGGATGGTTCATTCCACCCTGTTGACTCGGATTCACTTTCGTTCGAAATCTGTGCTCGTAACGGTTTCCGCCACGCGGCTATCAAGGCTGGTCCACAGCTTATGGAGCCAGTTATGGCTGTTGAGGTTGTTACTCCAGAGGAGAACATGGGTGATATCATCGGTGACCTTAACAAACGTCGTGGTCAAATCGCAGGTATGGAGCAAAAGGGTACTGCTCGTGTAGTTAAAGCTAAAGTTCCACTATCAGAGATGTTCGGTTACGTAACTGTACTTCGTACTATCTCTTCTGGTCGTGCTACTAGCTCTATGGAGTTCTCTAACTACGAAGGTGTACCAGCTGCAATTGCTAAGGAGATCATCGAGAAGTCAAGCGGAAGACTATCTGCTGACGAATAATCAACAATTTGTTAAATAAAGAATTATTATAATATAATGAGCCAAAAGATTCGTATCAAACTCAAATCTTACGACCACAACTTGGTTGATAAGTC
Source organism: uncultured Rikenellaceae bacterium (assembly GCA_964369485.1). GTDB lineage: Bacteria > Bacteroidota > Bacteroidia > Bacteroidales > Rikenellaceae > Mucinivorans. The sequence goes on from CAYJFH010000001.1 coordinate 1,978, forward strand.
ATCAGAGAAGATCGTAAAAACTGTACAATCTACTGGTGCTGTAGTTAGCGGTCCTATTCCACTTCCAACAGACAAGAAAATCTTTACTGTAAACCGTTCTACTTTCGTAAACAAGAAGAGCCGTGAGCAGTTCCAACTTTCAACTTTCAAGAGAATGATGGATATCTATTCATCTACTCCTAAGACTATCGACGCACTTATGAAGCTAGAGCTTCCTTCAGGTGTTGAGGTAGAGATCAAAGTCTGATAGATTACCTTAGAATAGAGGGCTACTCCAAAATTTTGGAGTAGCCCTCTTCTTTGCTTATCACCTCTTCTATTGGAGGTAGAGAAGTAGTAAATCATTGAGGAGTTAACTAGTCCAATAGTGGATTAGTTAACTCCTTTTTATTAGTAGCTCTCACTAAAATTTTATATATTTGTGGAGTGTAAAGTTACGCCCCAATAGAAATCATATGTCACACTCCTCGAAAATATCGCAGAGTAAGCGCTCGCTTATTGCCCTACTTATCGACCAGAGCGGTTCGATGGCTGAGCCCTATGGCTCGACAGAGGGTGGCGCACTTGCTCGCAGTAAGGCAGAGGTAGTCTCTGAGGCAAGCAATGTGATGTTGATGGATATAATCGCTAGGTGTAGGGATGGAGCCACCTATAAGCACTACTTCGATATTATCGTTATGGGTTACTCGGGGCGTGGGGTCTACTCACTACTGTGCAACAATCGTTGGATAGTATCTCCAGCGGAGCTGGCGGCAACTGTACGCTCGAACCGTAGAGTATCTAGGCGAGTTAAGGTTGCAGGTGGTGGAACTATCACCCACTATAACAACCTAAAGATTTGGGTAGAGGCCGAGTCGGATGGGGCTACTCCTATGTGTGCAGCGCTCACTAAGCTCTCTGAATTGATTGCCCTATGGCGTACAAATCAGAGATCCGATGGCTACTTCCCCCCGACAATTATTAATATCACCGATGGTGAGGCTACCGATGCACGCCGAGGCGAACTCACAAAGATAAGGGAGCGTATTGCAGGGCTTGGCTCTAGTGATGGTGCCCCTACACTCTTCAACCTCCATATATCGAGTAGTGGGGGTGGTAAGGTTCTATTCCCTCGCTCAATTGAAGAAGTGCCAGAGCAGGCGCGTGAACTCTATCAACTCTCCTCTGCTGTCCCTGAGATATACAACGATGTGGTGATGACACTTAAGGGTGATAGCGGTGTTGAGGGTGAGACCTACCGTGCATTTAGTTATAATCTGCCGATGGTAGACTTTATTAGCGCAATGCAGATCGGAACAACCACTACAATGCAGATTCACCAATGATATACCCCTCAATTTTAAACTATATTGATGCCCTTAGGTGTGCGAGTCGCACGCTACTAAGCCCTTCGAATAGATCACTGAGACTAGTCGAGGATGGCTCGGGTGAGCCTATCTATAGGGTTTATAGGGGCTATCTGCAGGTCAATGTGGAGATTGATAGTGAACTATGCTCCGTTGCCCTGCGCACATCGAATACAGCTGATGAGATAGAGGGTAAGCTAATGGTTCGTGAGCTGCTAGTGGTGGTTGGTGATAGGGCGGAGCGCTTCGATATAGTTATATGTGATGCCTTTGGTTATAGTGCGCAGAGCGAGGATAGTGGGGTTGAAATTTGTGAGGATCGTGAACCATTCTCTAAAGGTGAGTTATGGGGCTTTCGTGATAGCGATGGCGAGGTGATAGTAGAGCCGAAGTATGGCGAGGCACTTTTATTCTCCGAAGGGCGAGCAGTTGTAATCTCCACCGAGGGACTCTATGGGTTAATTGATAGCGCAGGAAGAGAGATAATAGAGCCTATTTACGACGATATATCCTACGACAACTCCAAGTACTGCATCGTAGAGCGAGATGGCCTAGTGGGTGTTATTGATAGATTGGGGTGTGAGGTGCTACCACTAAAGTTTCTGTGGGTGTCAGATATTAGCGAAGGACTATTCCTCGTAAGGCATAGCGATGGCTATAGTTACTATAATCCCGATGGGGAGCTGGCAATCGATATGGTATTTGACGAGGCGACTTCATTTAGCCGAGATGGTATAGCAATAGTCCAGAGTGGTGACAAGCGCTACTCAATTGATAGAGATGGCCATAGAGT
>CAYJFH010000001.1:4216-77553 GCA_964369485.1 uncultured Rikenellaceae bacterium
CAATAGTCCAGAGTGGTGACAAGCGCTACTCAATTGATAGAGATGGCCATAGAGTGTCGGCTATAGAGTATATAAAGATATAGAAAAGAGAGATAAGAGAAAAATAATAGCAAAAAGATGTCAGAGAAAGATAAGTATGCGTTAACGCCGCTAATGCGTCAATTTTATAGTATAAAGGCAGAGTATCCGGATGCTCTGCTACTATTTCGTGCGGGTGACTTCTATGAGACCTTTGGTGACGATGCAGTAAAGGCGAGTTCGATTCTAGGTATTACACTCACCAAGCGTGCCAATGGCTCGGCTAGTAGCGTGCCCCTTGCAGGCTTCCCATACCACGCCATTGATAACTACCTCGATAAGTTAGTACTTGCGGGCGAGAGGGTGGCAATATGCGAGCAACTCGAAGACCCAAAGGCAGCAAAGGGTATTGTAAAGCGTGGAGTTACCGAACTTGTAACCCCGGGGGTTACATATAATGATTCGATACTTAGACACAGCGAAAATACATTCCTAGCCTCTGTATTCTTTGGTCCTAAGGGTACGGCAGGTATATCGCTACTGGATATCTCCACTGGTGAGTTCTATATCAGCGAAGGGGATAGTGGATTTATAGAGAAGGTGGCGCTAGGGCTATCGCCTAAGGAGATACTATATAGCCGTGAGCAGAGTGGGGAGTTTGGTCAACTATTCTCATCTAGTAGCGTAAGTAGTTATCGACTAGATGAGTGGGCGTGGAACTTTACAACGAACTACGACAAACTCACTAAGCAACTTGCTGCAAAGTCCCTAAAGGGCTTTGGTATCGAAGGGCTCACTTTAGGTATAACGGCCGCAGGGGCAATACTTCACTACCTACAGTACACCAAGCACGACTCAATATCGCACATTAACTCAATATCTAGGATTGATAAGGGTAGCTATGTGTTAGTGGATAGATACTCACTGAAGAACCTTGAGATATTCTCGCCATCGGCAGAGGGTGGGAGCTCGCTAGTCGATATTATCGACCGTGCTACCTCGCCAATGGGTAAGCGTATGCTTAGGCGCTGGCTTGCACTACCACTTCGTGACAGCGAGGAGATAGAGCGCAGGTATGAGATGGTCGAGCACCTACGAAGGGCCGATGGGCTAAGGGGTGAACTAATCTCTAACCTATCGGAGGTAGGCGATGCAGAGCGTATAATCGCGAAGGTAGCAGCAGGTAGAGCACTACCGCGCGACCTAGTCCAACTGAGCCGCTCTATCGGGGCTATGGGCTCAATTAAGGAGCTGTGTGAGACTAGCGATAATGGTGAACTAAAGAGCAGCGCTCAGAGTATAAAGCTACTAAGTGAGGTGCGTGAGCATATCGCAACTACTGTGTGTGCAGAGCCTGCCGTAGCGGTAGGCAAAGGTATGGTTATCGCCCCAACGGTAGATAGTGAACTCGATGAGCTTCGTGCTATCTCTACCCAAGGCAAAGAGTACCTAGATGCAATCGTTAAGCGTGAGATTGAGCGTACGGGTATTACCTCGCTAAAGATTAGCTTTAACAATGTATTTGGATACTATATAGAGGTGCGAAATACCCACCGAGACAAGGTGCCTGAGGAGTGGATTCGCAAGCAGACCCTTGTTAATGCAGAGAGGTATATAACCGAGGAGCTCAAAGAGTATGAACATAAGATACTAGGGGCCGAAGGTAGGATTACTCAGATTGAGAGCCGTATATTCTTCGAGCTTATCACTTGGTTACAGCAGTGGATTGGCGATATGAAGGATATGACTAGAGTGGTATCAAATATCGATGTGCTACTAAGCTTTGCTACTATATCGCTAGAGAATGGATACTGTCGCCCAACATTAAACTCAAAGGGTAAGATAGATATTAAGGGGCTACGTCACCCAGTCATTGAGAGAAAGTTACCTATTGGCGAGAGCTATATCGCAAGTGATGTTTCCCTCAATGGTAAGGATACTCAGATAATACTTCTATCGGGGCCAAATATGTCGGGTAAGTCGGCACTACTTCGCTCAGTTGCCATCGCCTCGCTTATGGCGCAGTGTGGTAGCTACGTTGCAGCAGATAGTGCCTCTATGATGCTAACCGATAAGATATTCACTAGGGTAGGGGCGAGTGATAATATCTCGAGTGGAGAGTCTACATTTATGGTCGAGATGTTAGAGACTGCCAATATCCTCAATAACCTAAGCGATAATTCACTGGTGATTCTCGATGAGATTGGTCGTGGTACTAGTACCTACGATGGAATCTCTATTGCGTGGGCAATTGTAGAGCATATCCACGCCACGAGTGGTGCGAAGGTTCTATTTGCTACCCACTACCACGAACTCGGTGAGATGCAGTCGAAGTTCAAACGCATTAAGAACTTCCATATCTCGGTTAAGGAGATCGAAGGGCGCATAATATTCTTAAGAAAGTTAGTTAAGGGTGCAGTAGAGCACTCATTCGGGGTGCACGTTGCGCAGATGGCAGGTGTTCCAGCTACGGTTGTGCGCCGTGCCAATGAGATACTATCGGAGTTAGAGTCTCAGCGTAGTGGCGATAGAGGTGCTATTGTGGAGAGCCGCACAAGTAGCCGTAAACGCCTTTCGGAGGCATCTGAGAAGCCTATGCAGCTTAGCTTCTTTGCTATGGACGACCCAACGCTTAAAGCCGTTGGCGATGAGATACGAGATATAGACATAAATGCTCTAACGCCACTCGAGGCACTCAATAAGCTCAGCGAAATACAGAAGATTATTAAGGGATCATCTAAGTAATAAAGTAATGAGGCTGTCTAAAATCCTGGGGATTTTAGATAGCCTCATTTACAGTGAGTGGTGGGAGTATACCCTGCCTCACACTTACTTTACATATTCTGTAGCCTTTGGGTAAGTAGTGGAAGTATCTTAGATAGGTCACCCACGATACCGAGGTCAGCGACTTGGAATATAGGGGCGAACTTGTCCTTATTAATTGCGATAATAAAGTCCGACTCCTCCATACCTGCAAGGTGCTGAATCGCACCGCTAATACCGAGTGCAAGGTATAGATCCGGGCGTACGGTCTTACCAGTCTGGCCAACTTGGCGATCGTGAGTGGCGATACCTGCATCTACAAGTGCTCTGGATGCCGATATCTCAGCACCTAGTGTAGTTGCAAGCTCTCTGAGTGACTCGAATCCAGCCGCTCCGCCAACACCTCGACCACCCGAGATTAGTATCTTTGCCTCAGAGATATCGATAAGTCCCTTATCCTCCTTAACATCTTCGAGTAGCTCAACTCGGAATTTTTTGCTATTGAACTGAACGTTGAACTCTATGATCTGGCCAGCTCTACCAACCTCCCTTTCGATCTTCTGCATAACGCCCGGGCGCACTGTAGACATCTGTGGGCGGTGTTCATTACAGATAATCGTTGCCATAAGGTTGCCTCCGAATGCAGGGCGTGTCATAAGAAGTTCGCCTCCGTCTGATATCTCTAGCTTTGTACAGTCGGCAGTTAGACCCGTAGATAGCCTAGCCGATAGCCTAGGTGCTAGATCACGACCGATAGTCGAGGCACCAATTAGTAGGATACTAGGTAGGTGCTCTTGGCAAATTTGGTGTAGTGCTTGGGTGTACTGCTCAGTTAGGTAGTGCTTAAGCTCTGGGCTATCTACACATATTACCCTATCTGCGCCATACTCAATTAGCATTTGAGATTCCGATGCAATACCGCTACCGAGTAGTAGCGCCACAACGCTCTGATTTAGATTCGCTGCTAACTCTCTAGCCTTGCCTAAGAGTTCAAGTGCAACGCTCTGTACCTTGCCTTCACGCTGTTCGATGAAGACGTACACATCTTTATATAGTCTCTTATCCATTGTAGTAAATTTCTCTTTTTTGTGGGGGTTAGATAATAAATTTCTCCTTGAGTTTGCTGATAATAATACCTACAGCCTCCTCTGGGTCAACCTCAAACTGCTCGCCTGCAGCCTTTACACCCTTAGAGAATGCCTTGTGAACCTTAGTAGGCGAACCCTTGAGTCCAAGTACCTTTTCGTCCACTTCGATTCTATCTGCACCCCATATCTCGACCTCACTATCAAAGGCATCTACAATTCCGCTAACGGACATATAGCGAGCCTTTGCAGCGGTCGATAGCACGGTGATTAGGGCAGGAGTATGGACTCTAAGTAGTTGATACCCCTCTTCGGTCTCCTTCTTAATCCTTAGTGAATCTTCTCCCTGAAGTGATACTTCGGTTACATACGAAACCTGAGGTATATCTAGGTGTTCGGCAAGCTGTGGGCCAACCTGTGCTGTATCGCCATCGATAGCCTGACGACCTGCAACCACTAGATCCCACTCCAGAGAGCGTAGTGCGCCAGCAAGTGCATTCGAGGTTGCTAGGGTATCTGCCCCTGCAAACTTCCTATCGGTTAGTAGTATTGCTCTGTCGGCTCCCATCGCTAGTGCCTCGCGTAGGATTGCATCGGCCTGTGGTGGCCCCATAGTTATAACAGTTACCTCTGCACCGTGGCTATCCTTTAGCCTAAGGGCAAGCTCTAGGCCTCCCTTATCGTCGGGGTTCATAATGCTTGGAACTCCCTCACGCATAAGGGTGCCTGTAACTGGATTTATCTTAATCTCATTGGTGTCTGGCACCTGTTTGATACATACTATAATCTTAATCATATTGTTTGGCTTCTATTTACTTAAATAACTTAGCTGAAATTACCATGCGTTGTACCTCTGATGTACCTTCGTATATCTCAGTAATCTTAGCGTCACGCATCATTCTCTCCACTGGGTACTCCCTTGTGTAGCCATATCCTCCGTGGAACTGTACTGCCTTGGTTGTTACCTCCATTGCAGTCTCCGAGGCAAATAGCTTGCACATTGCAGCATCAGTAGAGTATGGTAACTTAGAGTCCTTCTTCCAAGCCGCAGAGCGCACAAGTAGCCTAGAGGCAGCGACCTTAGTCTCGAGGTCTGCCATCTGGAACTGCATATTTTGGAATGCTGAGAGTGGTTTGCCGAACTGCTTACGCTCTTTGAGGTACTTTACAGTCTCGTCCATTGCTCCTTGGGCAATACCTAGCGCCTGCGAGGCGATACCGATACGTCCACCATCTAGGGTCTTCATAGCTATGGCAAAGCCGCCGCCAATCTTACCCAGTAGATTGCCCTTTGGTATTCTGCAGTTCTCAAATATAAGCTCGCAGGTAGCCGAACCTCTAATACCGAGCTTTAGCTCCTTCTTGCCGATAGAGAATCCCGGAGTGCCTTCTTCAACGATAAATGCAGTGATACCCTTAATGCCTAGTGACTTATCGGTCATTGCAAATATAATATATACCTGTGCATAGCCTGCATTGGTGATAAATATCTTAGAGCCATTTAGTACCCACTCTTCGCCATCCTCCACAGCGGTGGTCTGCTGTGCCGAGGCGTCAGTTCCTGCATTAGGCTCGGTGAGTCCAAATGCTCCGATATGTTCGCCCGAGGCTAGCTTAGGGAGGTACTTCTGCTTCTGCTCCTCAGTGCCATTCTCTAGGATAGGGGCAACGCATAGCGAGGTGTGAGCCGAGACGATAACCCCCGTAGTTGCACATACTCTCGATAGTTCTTCGACCGCCATTGAGTACATCATATTGTCGCCACCTGCACCGCCATACTGCTTAGGTACGGGGATACCCATAATGCCAAGTTTTGCCATCTTCTGGACAGTCTCAACCGGGAAGCGTTCATTTTCGTCAATTTCGGCCGCTAGAGGCTTAACCTCATTTGCCGAAAAGTCTCGAATCATCTTCAGGAATAGCTCCTGAGTCTTACTAAGTTCAAAGTTCATATTTTTATGAGGTTTTTATTGTAGTGCTTTAATTATTACTGCTGTGCCCATACCGCCACCAATACATAGCGATGCTAGACCATACTCCTTGCCTGTGGCTCTGAGTTGGTGGGTAAGTGTAACTAGGATTCTAGCTCCCGATGCTCCAATAGGGTGGCCAAGGGCGATTGCCCCTCCGCAGATATTTGTTCTGCTCTCTATCCACTCTCTGCTCACTGAGTGCTCTTGGCATAGCTCCTCTATCACGCCTAGTGATTGGGCTGCAAATGCCTCATTAAGCTCAAGAAGTTCCATATCCTCTAGCTTCATATCTGCTCTGTGCAGTGCGCTGGCAATTGCAGGAACTGGCCCCATACCCATAATCGATGGGTCGACACCACCTTGACCAACAGCTATTATCTCTGCAAGTGGAGTGAGTCCAAGCTCCTGAACTCTACTCTCTGAGGCTAGAAGTAGGAATGCAGCACCGTCATTCACTCCCGAGGCATTACCTGCTGTTACTGTTCCATCGCGCTTGAATGCAGGGCGCAGAGTGGATAGCTTCTCTAGTGAAGTAGTGCGATTAGGATACTCATCTACCTCAAAGATAACGCTCTCTTTGCGACCCTTGACCTCGATAGGTGTAATTTCGGCCTTGAACTTACCGCTATCGACTGCATCGATGGCGCGAAGTTGAGAGTTAATTGCAAAGGCATCTTGTGCCTCTCTAGTAATTGAGTACTTCTCTGCGATATTTTCGGCAGTAATACCCATATGGTAGTTATTGAAGGCATCGGTTAGTCCGTCACAGATCATCTGATCCTTGATCTCAAAGCCTCCCATCTTAACCCCCGAGCGTATAGAGCTAGGTGCAATGAATGAGGCTCCAGACATCGACTCCATACCACCAGCAACTACTACATCGCTTAGACCTGCTCTAATGGAGCTATATGCAGTCATTACAGACTTCATACCGCTACCACAGATCATATTAATGCCATAGGCAGGGGTCTCAGCAGGAATTCCCGCCTTTATTGCTGCTTGACGCATAGGGCCTTGACCCTGACCTGCGCTAAGGACAGCACCGCCGATAACCTCATCGATCTCTTTGACATCTATGCCACTTGTCGAGACAACATCGCTGATTACCTCTGCACCTATCTCCGCTGCGCTCAGTGAGCTAAGTCCACCTAGGAACTTCCCAATTGCGCTACGCTTTGCTGCTACTATATATACTCTTTTCATAGTCTTAATTTTCTTTTTTAGGGGTTAGTACATTGGTTTTAATCTATCGGAGATGATAAGTGTAGCTTCGGTCGCTGCCTGCACCTCCTCTGGGGTAAAGCTAGGGTTGATCTCAGTGAGTTCGATACCACTCTGGGTGATAACCATTACACCCATCTCAGTTATAATCATATCGACTTGGCCAGCAGCTGTTAGTGGTAGTCTGCACTCCTTTAGTATCTTTGGTGCGCCCTTAGCGGTGTGCTCCATTGTTAGAATAACCTTGGCAGCACCAACGATTAGATCCATAGCACCACCCATACCCGGAGTCTTCTTGCCCGGAATCATCCAGTTTGCAAGGTTTCCACGCTCATCGACCTCTAGTGCACCTAGAAATGTGACATTAACGTGGCCGCCACGAATAATGGCAAAGCTATCGGCTGAGCTAAAGGTAGATGCACCCGAGACAGCAGTGATATACGCCCCTCCTGCATTGATAAAGTTAGCATCCTCTGCCCCAGCCTCTGGAGTTGGCCCCATACCTAGAAGTCCATTTTCAGATTGGAGGGTTACGTCGAGTTCGCTATCCACGTAGTTAGGAATAAATGTAGGGATGCCGATACCTAGGTTAACAACATCACCATCTTTGATTTCGAGAGCAGCACGGCGTGCAATTACCTCTCTTATTTGATTCTTATCCATATCTTTTAATTTCTATTTTAATCCTCGTTTTACCATCTCCGAAACGCAGAATGAGGCCACATCATCGGCATAGGTATTCATACCAAAGCCAGCGTCATAACCAAGCTCACGAGCCAATTCGTGCGAGATTCTAGGGCCACCACACGCAATAAGCATACGGCTACGTAGCCCCTCGGCCTCGACCATCTCGATAAGTTCGGTAAGGTTCTCGATATGGACATCCTTTTGGGTAACGGTCTGCGACACTAGTAGGCAGTCGGCATTAAGCTCTATAGCACGAGCTATAAACTCCTCGTTAGGGACTTGACTGCCAAGGTTATACGCCTCTACCATCTCATAGCGCTCCAATCCGTAGTGGCCTGCATAGCCCTTCATATTCATAATTGCGTCGATACCAACTGTGTGGGCATCTGTGCCAGTACTTGCCCCTACGACTACTACCTTTCGTCCGATATTCTCTCTTATAAAGTCATCGGTTTGGTGCATATCCATAGTAGTGCTCTCTACCTTTGGAACGTAGATAGATGAGTAGTCGATAGTGTGGGTGCAGCTACCGTAGCAATTCAGGAATGTAAAGCCGGGGGTTAGCTCCTCAAAGAATACAACTTGTGGATTCTCTAGCCCCATTCGCTTTATGAGTTGCTTTGCAGCCTCCACTGCCTCGTCGCCAGCAGGTACGGGTAGGGTAAAGCTAAGTTGTACCTTACCATCATTCATCGTGTCGCCATATGGCTTAACCTTTGTAAGGTCTAGTGTCTTGTCGAACTCCTTAGAGCCCATTGAATATAGTCCGCCACTCATAGTTAGTATCTGCTTTTCATAAGGTTAATAAATGGGTTATAGTAGTTCACGCCCTTAGCGCATACACCATCGAGCCCCTTGCCTCCAGTCTTACTACGCTTAACGTCGCCAAAGATACCCTTCTCAAGGGCTGAAAATAGCCCCTCGCTATCTAGGCGTTCGAGTAGCCCTATGGCGCTATCGAGCACTTCGGCTGCACGCTTTCTAATAATACCACCCTCTTTGAACTCCATCTCATCGCCAATGGCACGCATATTCGAGAATATATACTTTGCATTCTCAATGGAGAGGAACCTATCGGACATAAATGGGGTGTGGATAGCCTCAGTAGGCATACCTAGGAGTTGAATACCTTGGTTAGTCCATATGCCAATCATATTGAATAGTGCATCTTGGATATGCCCCTTAAAGATATTACCGGTCATAAACTTAGTCGGTGGCATATACTTAAGTGGAGCGTTAGGGAATATCTCTCTGGTCATCTGTGCTTGGGCAAGCTCGTAGAGGAATCCATTTTCGAGCGATGGGTCCATCTCAAAGGCGTGGCCTAAGCCCATCTGCTCCTCGGGAAGGCCTGCAAGTAGAGCTAACTGCTCATTGATAAGGTCAGAGGCAAGAACGGTGTGCGCCTCCTCGAAGGCATCGGCAGTGGTTAGGTAGTTATCCTCGCCAGTGTTGATTATTACACCTGCATAGCCATTAATCACCCTAGAGAAGTATTGATCCACTAAGGTTCTCTGCATATTAATATCCCTGAATAGGATACCGTAGAGAGCATCGTTTAGCATTACATCTAGCCCTTCGAGTGCTCCCATAATTGCAATTTCGGGCATACATAGCCCCGAGCAGTAGTTACATAGGCGGATATATCTACCCACCTCCTCGCCTACCTTATCGAGAGCCGAGCGCATAATACGGAAGTTCTCCTGAGTAGCAAATGTACCACCAAAACCCTCGGTCGTTGCGCCATATGGCACGTAGTCGAGAAGTGATTGACCAGTGGTTCTAATCACGGCTATAATATCTGCACCTTGACGTGCGGCAGCCTCGGCCTGAATAACATCTTCGTAGATATTACCCGTAGCTACAATTACATATAGGTATGGCTTCGAGCCCTCGCCAATAGTTGCGAGGTACTCCTCACGGCGAGATCTGCGAGCTTTAATCTTATCAAGGCTCTCATTTATAATAGGTTCTAGTACTGCACTGCGACTCTCGGTGTCGAAGACCTCAATTCGCTTTATGTCGAGGCTGCCATCGGCAACACCTTGTGCTATGAGTTGAGGCGATAACTTAGTGCTAAGCATTGCATTGGCAAGGAAGAATAGTACCCCCTCGCCCAGCATATTATTAGCTCTGAGTTCATCAATAAGCACATTTGGAAGTGGTACACCGTTGGTATCTACGCCATCGATGCCTACCGCTCTACAGAGGGTTCTCTCGACAGCTACCGTTGTGTAGCCCTCTACGAAGCTCTGTACTGAGTCAGCTATGCTCTTCGATACCTCTCGAGCGTACTGAACCTTTGTGAAATCTAAACCTAGTTTACTCTGTTGCATAGTGTTATATTGTGATAGGAAGTTATGTTGTCTTATTCTATATGTCTCTTTGCTAGCTCTAACCACTCTCTGTCAACTCCGAGGCTCTCGGCAACCGATATAGCCTCCTGCGGTATATCGCAGAGTGTAGTGGCAATAAGGCTATAGTCCATCTTAGAGCCACTCAGCCCCTTTACTCTATAGCGCCTATTGTCGCTATGACTTAGTTTATAGTGGGTGGTGAGTAGCAGCGATATATTTGCACCTCTGAGCCTCTCGATTGTAGCCTCTACTATTGCCGTCCCCTCTGCTGGGTTGGTAGTTCGTGCAGGCTCGTCAATAAGTGCAATGATCTTTAGTCCACTATCGGCACTCTTAATTATTGCATCTATGGCCAGTATCTCAGAGGCGAATGATGAGTATCCGCTCTTGGTTGATTGACTATCACCAATGGCTAGAACTATATCACCTTTTATATCTATCTCTGCGCTAAGGGCAGGGGATCCAAAGCCAAATTGAGATAGTATTTGACATAACGCCACAGACTTTAGAGTTACGGTCTTTCCACCCATATTCGCCCCGATTATAGTAGTAGTATCTAGGGCAAACTCAATATCTATGGGTTGAAACTCTCCGCCTCTCTGTGCCACCTCATAGCGAACCACTGGATTAAATAGCCCCGTGAGCTTAGTTACTCCATCGGTGTTGAACTTAGGGGTCGTTAGCCCCAGAGTTCTCTGAAATTTTGACTTTGCAATCTTTATATCTAGCTCTAGTAGGTTGATTAGTGACTCTAAGATTGCACTCCAGTATGGTCTAATTCTATGGCAAAGATCCTCCCTTATTGAGCTCTCAATATCGGAGATCTTTGCTGCTAGTTCAGCGCTTTGATTACTCTGAAACTCTCGGCGGAGCTTTGGGAGTTCATCACTGTATATATCATAGATATAGAAGCTACTAACCCTACTGCCCTCGGGGTCGAGAAGTGATAGCGGCTCGCTAAGGTCACAGAGTTCTATAAGTGAGCTTATAGGGCTCTGCTCTAACTCCTCTCTAATAAGCTGGGAGGTAAGTAGTAGCGACTTTACCTCAAAGAGTTCAATATCGTTAAGGGTTGCCCCTATGCGAAGGCTCTCTATCGAGCCTCTGATATCTCTAATGGAGTGTAGTAGAAGTTCAACTTTGTTGAGAGTTGTGCGACCTAAATATACCTTAATAGTCTCTAAATCTCTATAGTAGTGCTCTAACTCCTCTGCACTAACCATTATAGCCATACCATACATATAGCCACGCGAGGAGGTTGAGTTAAACTCAAGCCCTTCGAGTGCCTCGCCTAGAGAGCAGGGAAGTGATATATATTCCTTTAGTCGCTTCATTCTGTAGTGAGAGGTTAGTTTAGTAGATCATACACTGGGAGTTCTACTCGTTGGGCGAGTCTCTCTCTCAGGGTATTAGAGTCTAGTTGGTAGCCGCTTGGTGATGTAGGGTTAATAGTAATTGCTAGAAGTTCACTGCTACGGAGTACTCTAATACTACCACCCGAACGCCTAAATGCACGGTACTCCATTTCGCTTATAAATATACGAGTAAAATCTTGAACTACAACTACAATATCGGTAAGTTTTTGCCTTCTTAGGGTCTCAATTAATCTATCTGTAAGTGCTCCGCTTATATATAGATATTCAATATCTTGAAGGTCGCTTTGTGAGATAGAGTGAGCTGAGAATGTAGAGCTAAATGGCATCTGAGTAATCTTACCACTTAGCGTAACCCCCCAAATGCCACTCTCTATGGCGCTTAGGTTACTGTACAGTGAAGCGCTGACCTTAGGGAGTCTAATTAACTCCACTGTATAGGCGGTCTTTGCCACAAGGGTCTCTATATTCGAAGATAGCGCAGCACCAGTAGCTAGTACCATCGCTTCGCTTACTACGGGCGATGCGGAGCTTAGGCGTGAGAGCGCACCATCAACTATTACTATATCTATCTGATAGTTACTCTGTACCATATCTACCCACCCAGAGAGCAGTAGAGTAGAGCTTGCCCCCGAAATCAGCACCTTAGAGTCATAGATAACCCTAGCGGTTACAACTCTACCGAGCGATGTCGACTCTGTGGAGATAGTTAGAACCTCGCACGTGCCAGTGTGCTTGGAGTATAGTGCCTCGGAGGTTGCGTAAACTGTTCCGCTGCGTAGCGTTACCTCGGGCTTTGAGCTACCAGATACCGCATCTACTCTCTCGCCATCGATACCGATAGAGGTTACTGCCGCACGTGTATGAGTAGGCAAAGCCGAGAGCACATAGTTTAGTGTCTCGGTCTTGCCCGTATTCTTGTACATACCTACAATAGATAGGCTCTTGTGCTTTAGTATTTTGTCTATCAGCGGCATCTATAGTCTTTAGTGCTTGGATCTCTCGTGTCTATGTAGTGTGGCTGGTTCGATGGTCATCTTTTGGCCACGTAGTAGTGCCGAGACTCCCTCGACTGGTGCGTCGATAAGGCAATCTGGACAGCTGCAATTCTTTTCGTAGTGGTCAGGCTCGGTGTAGGTTGTGATTACCCCCTCGAAGTTTCTAAGGATAACCTTACCGGTCGATTGCGATATCACGTAGTTCGGCATCACTGGGGTCTTACCGCCACCACCCGGAGCATCTACTACGAATGTCGGTACGGCGTAGCCCGATGTATGGCCACGTAGCCCCTCGATAATCTCAACACCTTGCGATACTGGAGTACGGAAGTGCTCTAGACCCATAGAAAGGTCACACTGGTAGATATAGTATGGGCGCACACGCATATAGGTTAACTTATGCACAAGTCGCTTCATAATATTTACACAGTCATTCACTCCACGAAGTAGTACACTCTGATTTCCCATCGGAACACCAGCGTCGGCTAGCTTTGTACACGCCTCGAATGCCTCTGGGGTGATCTCATTTGGGTGGTTGAAGTGGGTGTTGAACCATACTGGGTGGTACTTCTTAATCATACCTACCAGATCATCGGTAATACGCTGTGGGCATACCACTGGGGTACGGCTACCGATTCTAATAATCTCTACGTGGGGGATAGCCCTTAGCCTAGAGATAATCGACTCTAGCCTAGAGTCACTAACCATAAGCGCATCTCCGCCTGAGAGAACAACGTCTCGAATCTGAGGAGTTCTAGCTATGTAGTTGATCGCTAGATCTATCCTATTTGATGGCATCTCAGTATCCTTCTGTCCTGCAAAGCGGCGGCGGGTACAGTGGCGACAGTACATCGAACACATATCGGTAATGAGTAGTAGTACTCTGTCTGGATAGCGATGGGTAAGTCCCGGAACTGGCGAATCCTCGTCCTCGTGTAGGGGGTCGAGTAGATCGGCAGGTGAGTGGTATGTCTCCTTGCCCGATGGCACTGCTTGAAGTCTAATTGGGCAGTTAGGGTTATCGGGGTCAATAAGGGAGATATAGTATGGTGTGATTGCCATACGAAGTTCACCTAGTGAGCGGCGAATGCCCTCCTCCTCCTCGTCACTGAGTTCAACGTACTTCTTGAGTTGATCGAGCGTCTCAATTCGATTCTTTACTTGCCACTTCCAGTCGTTCCACTGTTCGTCGGTAACCTCTGGGAATAGCTCCTTACGTCTGCTTGTCATAGTTAAATATTGTGGGGGTTATACATATATCTTCTCAAAGAGTTCGCGCACCTCTTTAGACTCCCTTAGGATCTGAAGTGTAAGTTCGGCGTGTCCCTTAGCGTAGCCATTGCCCATAATCAGATCGAGGTCCTTGCCTACACCCTCGGCTCCAAGGGCAGCTTTACTAAAGCTAGTTGCCATTGAGAAGAAGTAGACCTTTCCGCCTCCCTTAGTGATAAGTATAGAGGTCATCTCGGTAGATGGTACATTCACATTGTTGATAGTAACATCGCAGCCTCTGCCGCCAGTTACCTCCATAACTCTACTAAATACATCCATAACGTCCGTTGCATCGGCAACGATAACATCGGTTGCTAATCCTAGGTCAATTATGCGCTGTGCATTCTCCTTAGAGTACTCCACCACTATTACCTTGCCTAGTGGGCCAACGCTCTTCATCGCCTGATAGCAGCAGAGTATACCCGACTTGCCGCCACCGCCGATAATACATACGGTGTCCTGCTCGCCTACGAGTCTCTCCACCTGTGCTGGAGCGCCTGCAACATCGAGTGCCGCGAGAGATAGCTTTTCGGCTAGATCCTCGGGTAGGACTGCGAAGATACCACTCTCAAATAGTATCGCCTCGGCCTCGACATCGATCTGATCCGAATCTGGCGAGAGGTTCTTTATCTTGTTAATCTTAAGTGGAGTTAGTGAAAGCGATACAAGTGTAGCGATCTTATCGCCTACCTTTACCTTACTATCCTTAGGAAAGTTCGCTCCTAGTGCCTTAACAGTGCCTATTAGCATACCGCCCGAACCAGTCACGGGGTTCTGCATCTTGCCACGCTCCTCGACTATTGAGAGTATCATCTGCTCCATCTTCTGAGCATCGCCACTACAAGCCTCTTTGATCTGAGTATAGCTTGCCGAGTCGATATTAAGTGTAATAACATCTATGAGCATCTCATTGTCGTAGATCTCCATAGTGTTGTCGAGCCTTTGGGCTGGTTGAGGCAGAGTGCCTTTTGGAGCGACTACACGGTGCGTTCCATATTTACATCCGATATTTGCCATTATTGTTGTTTTGGGGGTTATTTAAGTGAAAGAATTCTGCGTGCATCCTGAGGAGTTGCAATCTCACGTCCAAGCTCCTTTGCGATCCTTACGACCTTCTCTACAAGCTCTCCATTAGACTTTGCAAGCACCCCCTTGCTGATAAATACATTATCCTCGAATCCGACCCTTACGTGGCCACCATCGATAATCGCAGCAGTGGCAAGTGGGAATTCGTAGCGACCGATACCTGCAACGGTATATGTAGAGCCAGCAGGGATACTGCCCCTTAGGAATACGAAGTCACGAAGCTCACCCGAGATACCGCCATTGACACCCATAACGAAGTCGAAGTGCATAGGCTCTTGGATATAACCCTTCTTATGTAGGCGAAGTGCCATATCTATCATACTCTTATCGAAGACCTCTAGCTCAGGCTTAATACCTCTCTCTATCATCCTCTCGCCGAAGTACTTAATAGTATTTTCAGTATTCTCGAATATCTCATCGCCACCGAAGTTTAGCGTTCCGCAATCTAGGGTTGCCATCTCTGGTGATAGCTCCGTTGGTTGTAGCCTCTCATCGTTGGTCATGCCCACAGCACCACCCGTAGATGGTTGGATAATAACATCTGGGCAGGCCTCCTTGATAGCATCGATTACGACTTTAAACCTCTCTTTGCGCTGAGTAGGGGTACCGTCATCCTCTCTGACGTGCAGGTGGATGATACTAGCTCCTGCATCGTAGGCACTCTTTGCCTCTCTAACGCACTCCTCAACTGTATATGGTACGGCAGGGTTATGCTCCTTTAGTACCTCTGCGCCACAAATTGCGGCAGTAATAATTAGCTTTTCCATTACTTTCTCTGACAAGATTTTGGGGTTACACAAGTTCCACTAGCTCTACAAACTACGATAGGTTCAGGGAGTATATCGGCAGCCGATGGTGAGATATCGGGGCGAGGTACGATTACCTTCTTTGCCTCGAATACCATCTTGCGAGATGAGTTGCCAACTTGGGTGATCTCGCCCGTTGCCTCGATATAGTCACCTGCATATACAGGGGCTAGGAACTCAACGTTATCATATGCGCAGAATAGTCCCTCATCGCCATCTTGGCGGATTAGTAGTTCAGTGGCAACATCGCCAAATAGTTGTAACATCTTAGCTCCATCGACAAGTCCTCCACCGTAGTGGGCATCGTGCGAGCTCATTCTAAGTCTAATTAGGGCTTTAGAGTTCATTCTATTATAAAAAGGTAAAGGTTGGTTTTTTATTTAGAGTAGATATAGTCTACAAAGATTGCTGGGGTGTGTACCTGTTCAGGCGGTATTGAGCCCTTTGGTACTACCTTCTCGGCCTCGACAACTACAATATCAGCAGCGGTAGCCATCATAGGGTTGTAGTTCTGAGTTGTACCTATATATATAAGGTTGCCTATCTCATCTGAGATTGAGGCTCCGATAAATGCTATATCAGCTCCTACTGGCTTCTCAACGATATACTCCTTGCCATCGACAAAGATAGTATCCTTACCCTCGGCAACGAGAGTTCCAAGTCCAGTAGGGGTAAGGACTCCACCGAGGCCTGCGCCCTTAGCTCTAATCCTCTCGGCAAGAGTGCCTTGTGGAGAGAATTCAACTTCGAGTTCACCGCTATTCATCTGGTCTATTGAGTGAGGGTTAGCACCGATGTATGAGCAAATTACCCTCTTTATCTGCTTGTTTTTGAATAGCTGACCGTGGGTTTTATCTGCAAATGTAGTATCATTACATATTAGCGTGAGGTCCTTGACGCCACTCTGGGCTAGTGCATCCATAATATCCTTTGGTCCGCCAGCTGATAGGAATCCACCCACCATAATTGTCATACCATCCTTTACTAGGGCTACTGCATCTTGAAGTGATATCTTTTTGTTCATCTCTTTTGTGCGGCTATTGTTTATAGGGTTTTTAAGTTGAAAGTAGTTTCAGTTACAAAAATATGAAAATTTATTTAATAACAATGGTTTTCGGCTGGTTTTTTGTAATTTATTGAATAAACGGCGATTTTGAGACGTAAAAACGCCTACATCTTTTCCGTAGGAAGAGGTGTAGGCGTGAAAATTTAAGCAAAACAGTGATGTTTTTAGATTAAATTTTAGTAATTAGGGGTGCGAATAGTTTTATATATTAATTTTTTTGTATAATTAAATTTGTAAACCTTCTCCCTAGAAGGTTAGAACATTGTAGCCCTCCTTGAGGTAGTTGGTCAGTGGTACGCCCATAAAGTCGACGTCGTAGCCCAGTTCCTTTAGCTCCTCTGTTACGCCGAAGCTATCGGTACAGGCGATACACGCCCTTACAGGAATACCAAGGTCCATCATACGTTTAATCTTCGCCTGAATATCCTTATTCTCGGCAACCATCTTGGTCGAAGGACCCCATAGTAGAAGGGTTACATCCTCGAACCATCCATTGTGTTTAGCAGCTCCGCCATACATTAGCGCAACTCTGTCGGCTACTAGTGGGTCGCTACTGCTAAGGATAACAACTAGCTTCTCTTTGTTAGGGTTCTCTGTGCATCCGTCGCACTTCTGCTCTTGGGCTTGAAGGGGTGAAAGTAGTGTTAGTAAAAGAATTGTGAAAGTGGTTAGTAATTTCATAGTTTTTTGGGGGTGTTATTAGCTTATAAAAAGCGGGGTTATGGTAATAATTATATAAAACTATTGTACTGTAAAGATATAAAAAGATTTTGAGAGTTGCAAAATATATTTTAGACTCCTTACGTTAGATTATAGAGAGGAGTAATTCACTGAAATTGTGATATTTATATGTAATTTCTTATGGAATATTTTCACAAACTGAATGTTTTTACAAATAAATATCATACCTTAGCGCCGCTAAAATTTACCAATTTTTAAAAGAGATAGTTATGAGAATTCTTGCCATACTTTGTTGTGTTTTATGGGGATCTGCCTTTGCTGCTGCAAAGATAGGCTTCGACTATATGCCACCAATTCTGCTATCGGGTATCCGATTCATTATTGCAGGTACCATCTTATTTATACCACTGTTGTTTCAACGCATCAACCTAAAGGAGGCAATTTCTAAGAATTGGAAGTTTATGCTAACTTTCGGTATAGTGCAGACATTTCTGCAGTATGGCATCTTCTTTTTGGGGCTTGATAGAGTTCCACCAGATATATCTTCAATAATTATTGGTGCAGGGCCACTCTTTATAGCAGTAATGGCACACTACACTATGAAGGATGATAAGATCAACCCAAAGAAGACACTCTCGATAGTCCTTGGTATATCGGGTGTTGTACTTATTAGTGCAACGGGAGGCGAGAATATTGTTGAGAGCTCCTCATTTTATATAGGTGTAGGCTGTCTTATATTTAGTAACCTGATGGGTAGTTATGCCAATATTATGGTGGCTAAGTATAAGAAGAGCAAGTTGAACCCAGTGCTGCTCACATCATTTGCCAATATTAGTGGTGGTATTCTACTCCTTGGCGTGGGGGGAGTTATGGAGGATCTACCCTCTACGCCACCCGATATGCGCTTTATAGGTGCTCTACTTTGGTTGTCTGTTATATCGGCCACTACATTCTCGATATGGTACTCGCTGCTTCAACGCCCGGGCGTTAAGGTTTCGGAGCTCAATATGTGGAAGTTCCTAGTCCCAGTCTCGGGCTCAATACTCAGTTGGCTGTTGATCCCTGACCTAGGGCCTACCTACTCAACAGTAGGAGGTATAGTAATTATTTCAATCTCGCTTATACTCTATCAACGTAATGCTAAGTCGAAGTAGATACCATATTGTTGGTATATGCGCTAGCCAAAATAGCTACTTTAAGCTATTGAATAAAAATCGTTGAATCTATATCTTTGCGCTCTTAAATACAAAAAGTGTGTGTAATGGGGTTCGTAGCAAAGATATTTACTGTAATTTTACTCTCTCTAGTGACAACTGTCTCGGTTGCACAAGAGCTGTACGGTAGAGTTATAGATGGAGATACCAAAGATGGTATTCCATTTGCTACAATTGTTATCGAAGATGGCGCACTCTGGAGCTCTAGTAATGACAAGGGCGAATATATCTTTAAGGGTCTACCTAGTGGCGAATTTACCATTATTATCTCATCGGCAGGCTATGTAAAGAGGGCGATATCGCTTGATAGCCTTAAGGGTAGATTACACTTAGATATTGAACTTGAACCACGGAGACTAAGTATCGATGCGGTAACGGTCGTTGCGGATAATAGTAAGGGAAACTCGGCGAGTACCTATACAGTAGGTCGCGAAGCCTTAGATAACCTTCAAATTGCATCGCTAACGGATGTTATGTCACTACTTCCGGGTGGTAAATTCCAAGGCGATAAGTCTCTTCTTAGCTCCGATTCGGAGTTTACTGTTCGTTCGGGCGGTGGTACTCAGAGTACAGCTTCATTTGGTACAGGTGTTGAGGTGGATGGAGTAAGGCTCTCTACAAATGCAAGTGCTAGTGGTATCTCGGGATCAGATATTAGAGGTGTTTCGGTTGGTAATATCGAGAGCGTAGAGGTTATCTCTGGCGTTCCGTCGGTAGAGTATGGTGACCTTAATAGTGGTCTGGTGAAGATCAATACGATAAAGGGTGCTACACCATTTGTAATCGAGACCTCACTTCGTCCAAATACTCAGAGATATGCTCTATCTAAGGGCTTTGCACTTGAGAGTGGAGTGCTGAACTTCTCGGCAGAGAGAGCATCTTCGGTAGGAAATATCGCACACCCATATACCTCTTACGATAGAAATGGATTGACGCTTAACTATATCCATCGTACAACTACTAGTGCAGGTGATCCGCTATCACTAAGCCTTGGGCTAAGCGGCAACTATGGAGGATATAATGATGTTGATGACCCAGATACAAACTCAGGGAACTATGCTAAGGAGAGCAATAGTGCTGTGCGTGCAAACTTTAAGTTAGACTACTCACCAAATAGCAGCTGGCTAACTCGCCTTACGTGGCTTACAACTGCTAGCTACTCATCGGTGCAAACTGAGGTGAATCAGATCTATAGCCAAGCAGGCTCTAGTGTATCTATGCACTCGACAGAGGATGGGTACTATGTAGCTCAACTCTATGATGGTACTAACTCTGGTGCAGTGCTTCGCCCGGGTGGTGTGTGGTTCGATAATGAGAAGTATGACGATAGACCACTGAGTGTAACCTCTAAGCTAAAGGGTGAGTTAATGTCGCATATCTCAGATAACCTTCTTAGTCGCCTAATGGTAGGGGTAGAGTATAGCCTATCGCAGAACTTTGGTAGAGGTAACTACTATGAAGACCTCTCTATTGCTCCAACTTGGAGAGAGTATAGATTGGACGAGCTACCAGCGATGCACAACTTTTCGGTATTTGTCGAAGATAACCTGACGCTAAATACCTCGGAGAACTCAGCACTTAAACTAATGGCTGGACTTCGCTATGATATGACACATATTGCAGAGTCAGCCTATGGACTTACAACTGCGCTATCGCCTAGGGTAAACCTTAGTTATGGTATCCTTCAGGGAGAGGGTAGTGCGGTATCGGATATTGACTTCTACGCTTCGTGGGGCGAGGCGACAAAGTTACCTTCATTTACTATTCTATATCCAAGTACTAACTACTTAGATATAAATACCTTTGTATCGCCTAGTGATGCTAATAACACCTCATATAGGGCATACCTAACTCAAGTTAGTGAACCTATATATAACCCGGACCTAGAGTGGCAACGTACCTCTATGTGGGAGCTTGGTGTTAGGGCAAATGTGCTAGGGGCGGCTATATCGTTGAGTGCATATAGAAACCTAACACTCAACAACTATACTCTTGACTATAACTATACACCATTCTCATATAACTACACTGGTATATCTGCGGTAGAGGGTATTGCGATACCATCGGCTAATCGCCAATACTCAGTTGACCCAAATACGGGACTTGTTACTGTTAGTGATGTAACTGGTGCGAATCCAAGCGTTGTACTCGATGCCGAGGTATTAAATAAATTTAGAGCATCGTCACAATATATCAATGCGGCGCCAGTGGAGAGATATGGACTAGAGTGGATCGTTGACTTCCCGAGGATAGAGGCAATACGAACTAACTTCCGTGTTGATGGTAACTACTTTGTATATAAGAGACTCAATGAGCACCTAACTCAAAGTTCGCTAGGAACTATACAGCTCGGTTACGATGGCGAACCATATCAATATATAGGCCACTACGTTGGTGGAGCATCTGTCTCTAACGGTAGCATAGAGAAGGGGCTGAACCTTAACTTAACAGTCACCACCCACATTCCAAAGAGTAGACTTATTATCTCTTTGAGGTTGGAGAGTACACTGATGGACTACTCACAAGCACTCAGTGAGTACTCTGGTGGTAATCGTAGCTATGCAATTAGCCAAACAGGAGAGTTCTTTAGCTCAGATACGGATATTTACAAGGGCGATACATACGTTATTACCTACCCTGAGTACTACTCAACGTGGAGTGATCCTAATACCCTAATACCATTCTACGATAAGTTCCTTTGGGCCAGAGATAACGATCCTGCACTCTATGCTGACCTATCGAAACTCGTGGAGCGCAGTAACTATGCCTATACCTTTAACCCGAACTCAATTTCAGCATACTACTCTGTGAATCTAACTGTCACAAAGGAGATAGGGGATGTGGCGAGCGTCTCGTTCTACGCTACTAACTTCTTTAATAATATGCAGAATGTAACCTCTTCGTGGGGCGACTCCTTCTCGGGCTCAATCTACGGTAGTGGGTATATACCACAGTTCTACTATGGACTATCACTGAGATTAAAAATTTAATAAAAACACAAACCTAAAAATACCAACACAAAAGATGAAGAGATTTAAAATTTTTAGCCTGCTGCTCGCAGCAGTAGCACTATTCACAGCGTGCGAAGAACAGAAAACTCCAGTAGGAGTAGCAACATATGAGGTTGTAATTTCAGTATCAGCTCCTGCAGAGTACACCGGTACAGTTGACTATAGCCCGCTAGTTGTAACCGCTCAGAGCACTCAAAACGCATTCGAGAGCGCTGTTGACGCAACTGGAAACGCAACATTCGAACTACCAGCTGCACAATATACATTTAAGACAAATGGCGTACTAATTATCGACGGTAAACCAGTTACAGTTAACTCAACTTCACAAACAACTGTTGATGAAGGTTGGGATTCTGCATCTAGCGTAGTGCTTGAACTAACAGCTGTTGAGATTAGCCAACTTATTATCAAGGAGGTATATACAACAGGTTGTGCCGATGTAGTTGAAGTAGGTGATTCATATCACTTCGACCGTATGGTGACAATCTACAATAACTCAAACTACGAGGCTTCTCTTGATAATGTAGGTCTTGCTACTTCAGATCCTTGGAATGCTCAAAAAGCAAATAGCTGGTTAGATGCAGATGGTAACTTTACATTTGAGTCTGAGGGATGGATTCCAGCGTCTCACGGTATTTGGTACTTCCAGAGTGGACATACGATCGCACCTTATTCGCAGATCGTTGTATCTCTAGGTGCGGCAATTGACCATACTACGACTCAAACTAATGCACTTAACCTAACGGGCGCTGACTTCGTTACCTACGATCCAGAATCAGGTTATAACCACGCAAGTTGGTATAAGGAGCCATACGAAGGGATTAGCACAGACCGCTACCTTAAGGCATCTGTATATGGTATGGGTAATGGTTGGATTATCAGCGGCAGCTCTCCTTCACTTATGCTATTCCAAACAGAAGGCACAACTCCAGAGGCATTTGGTGCTGATGTAAGCCTTGAGACATATACTCCGGGATTTGAGGGAATTCAAGCATTCGCAGCAAGAAAACTTCCAAGAGAGTGGGTTCTAGACGGTATGGAGATTTGGAGCACAGGATATCCAGAGGAGTCTAACAAGCGTCTAACAAACGATATCGATGCAGGCTATATCTTCTGTACAATAGGTCTAGGTGCATCTATCTACCGTAACGTAGATCAAGCAGCTACTGAAGCTATCGCTGAGAACGAAGGCAAACTAGTGTACAACTACTCACTAGGCACAGAGGGTGAAGAGTACGGTACAACTGATCCAAGTGGTATCGATGCTGAAGCTTCGATTGCTGCTGGTGCGAAGATCGTCTACAAAGATGTAAATGACTCATCAGTTGACTTCCACAGACGTTCGGTAGTCTCAATAAAATAGGTATAACATCACAAAAAAATATGAGTAGATTTAGGTCTATAGTGGTACTGTTGGTTGGGGCTCTTTTGAGCTCCAACCAATTGTGCGCACAGGAGTATGGTTCATCGTGGGCAACATTTGACTTCACAAAGAGTGGTAATAGTTGGCTCAGTACACTTAATCCAGCTGGACTAACAACCCTCTCTGCACCTAGTATATCACAGCTTGATCTGTCATTTACAAGGGATCACGGTGGGCTTGTGGATTACTACCAATCTAACGATTCATTCGAACTATCGGGTGGAGTGGAGTCGCTATATAGATACTCAGATAGAGTTGTACTTAGTGGCGAGGTTGGCTACTCATACTTTACGGGGAAGAATGCTAGTGGATCTTCGCTATTTGATCCATACTTCAACCCATTTGATATTACAGAGTTCAACTCCGATAATAGCGGGAATATAGCACAA
Organism: uncultured Rikenellaceae bacterium; assembly: GCA_964369485.1. GTDB lineage: Bacteria > Bacteroidota > Bacteroidia > Bacteroidales > Rikenellaceae > Mucinivorans. The sequence continues at coordinate 27,640 of CAYJFH010000001.1, forward strand.
GAGAAGTACTATATCTCAGGTGGAGTAGGTTGGGCAGCAACAGATAGGCTATCTCTAGGGATGGATTTCTCACTGCTTGGTGGTAACTATGCCAAGATGAAGGACCTGCGCCATACTAATATCCTCTCTGATCTTGATCTCCAACTCGGAGTCTCTTATAGATTAGGTGATTTTACGCTGGGTCTTAGCTATCAACTCGAACACCATATCGAGAGTATCTCATTTAGCCGATACTATGAAACGAACTATATCGCCTCAATGTTAAGAAGTTATGGGCTATTCTGGGGGCGAAGTGATTCGTTCTCTAGTTCAGTTGCAACTACATTTATCTCTACCTCAAAGCTGCCGATAGTAAACTTTTCCAATATACTAGGAGCTCAACTATCGTATGACCTATCGCCAAGTACTCAGGTGCTTATTGAGGGTATCTATAGTATGCGCGATGGTGAGGTAGGTGTCGATGAGACAGATAGACCGATATTCAATACATTTGATATTACAACCTCAACTCTAAACCTTAAGTTGGTGAGTAGTTACAGTGATATTAGACATATTGCATCGGCTAACCTCTCTTCGCAGAGCTCTACTACGATGGAGAATAACTATCGTTTCCTTGTGGATGAGGGTGGTGGAAGCTACGTGAGCTACCTAAGCCCTAAGCAGGTCTCGGCAATTAGTGCTACATATGCTGAGTTCGACTATAGATTGCAATTAGCTATTAGAGACTCAATTGCTCTGTATGAGTTTTCGCTCTATGGTGACTTTATGCAGCAGAGCCGCAGCGCTACTATCTATCCATACAACCGTACTGACAATAGTTCATTCTATAGCCTTGGCATTAATGCAAAGCACAATATAGTGAGTGGTCGTGGGGTGCTATCACCTGAGGTTGCAGTGGAGTACTTCTCTGGTTTGGGTGCAGGGTATGATGACGTGATTCTAGCCACAGGTTCTACTAATAATCCAACGCGCACTGCCGATGAATTTATGTTAAAGCAGATGGAGTACCAACAGAGCCAGCAGGTTGCAGCATCGCTAGCTGTGGGATATATGTACAGGTACTCTGAGACGTTAAAGCTAGGGGCATCGCTTGGTTATAGCTATAGATTTGCACTTGAAGCTATCGAACACCTAAGCTCAGACTATAGACACTCAATAAACTTAACACTCGCAGTAATATTTTAACAAACAATAACTAAAAATAAAACAAAAAAACTATGAAAAATCTATTTATTCTTTCAGCACTATCACTTTCGCTTATTTCGTGTGGTGTAGGTGCATCTTCAGATTCAAAGGAAACCACAGCAACTGAAACAAAGGCAGTAGTTGCTCTAAGCGTTGACTCACTACTTAGTGGTGCTGAGGCAAATGTAGGCAAAGAGATCGTATTCGAGGGCGTTTGTACTCACGCTTGTCGTCACGGTGCAACTAAGATCTTCCTTATGGGTAGTGATGATAGCAAAGTTATCCGCGTTCAAGCTGGTGAGCTAGGTTCATTCGATACTAAGGCCGTTAATAGCAAAGTTAAGGTAACTGGTATCCTTGAGGAGCAGAGAATCGATGAGGCATACCTTCAGAACTGGGAGAGCCAACTAGAGAAACACGCTGAGGAGAACCACGGTGATGGCGAGGCAGGTTGCTCAACTGAGAAGAAGGCACGTGGTGAGAGCGGTAACTCAACTGATGCTCGTATCGCTGACTTCCGTAAGAGAATCGAAGAGCGTAAGGCTCAGAGCGGTAAGGACTACCTTTCATTCTATTTTGTAACTGCAAAGGCGTATGAAATTCTCAAATAGTCTCAGAAAGTGGAGTAGAATAATCCACAGAGATCTATCATATCTATTCTCTGGGATGGTGATTATATACGCCATCTCGGGGATAGTTATGAACCATCGTGACACAATTAACCCCCACTATAGTATCGAGAAGATCGAGATGGCAGCAGGCTGTGATTTGAGTGAGGACTCTTCAGCTGAGGAGCTAATGCCTCTGCTTAAAAGAGTAGGTGAAGATAAGAACTATACCCAACACTACTCACCCGATGGGGGAGGTATTAAGGTATTTCTAAAGGGAGGCTCAAACCTCTATATAGATACCAAGAGCGATAGCGTACTATACGAAAAGGTTAGCTCTAGAGTGCTAATTGGGGCAATGGCAAAGTTACACTACAATCCGGGCAGATGGTGGACTATATTTGCCGATATCTTTGCTATCTCCCTTATAGTAATAACTCTAACGGGAGTTATAATGGTAAGGGGTAAGAAGGGGCTATGGGGTAGAGGAGGGATTGAACTCCTTGTAGGTATCCTAATTCCTATACTCTTCTTCTTTATATAAAAAACAACAACAGACAGACTTATATGGAAAATATAATTGAGTGTAAAAATCTAACTCACTACTACGGAAGTAGACTTATCTATAAGGATCTTAGCTTCTCGGTGCCAAAGGGTAGAGTCCTTGGCTTACTGGGCAAGAATGGTACAGGTAAGACTACTACTATTAACATACTTAGCGGTTACCTTAAGCCAAAGGCAGGTAACTGTTATATATTCGGAGAGAACATCGTTGGAATGGATCCAAAGCTACGCCGTCAAATAGGCCTGCTTATCGAGGGACACGTCCAATATCAATATATGAATATCGAGCAGATCGAGAAGTTCTACGGTAGCTTCTACCCTAATCAGTGGAAGAGAGAGGCTTACTACGACCTAATGAGTATGCTAAAGGTTGCACCAAAGCAGCAGATCTCGAGGATGTCGTGTGGACAGCGTTCTCAGGTAGCCCTTGGGCTTATTATGGCGCAAAATCCAGAGCTACTAGTGCTCGACGACTTCTCTCTAGGGCTTGATCCGGGGTATCGTCGTCTATTTGTAGACTACCTAAGGGACTACGCTCGCTCGGAGGGTAAGACAGTATTTCTAACCTCGCACATTATCCAAGATATGGAGCGACTTATAGATGACTGTATAATTATGGACTACGGCAAGATTATGCTTCAGATGCCAATAGATGAACTTATGGGTACATTTAAGAGGTACACCGCTAAGGTGCCAAGTGGCATAGAGCTACCAAAGTCGCCGAAGATATATAGCCCACAGTTAATTCGTGATGAGCTAGAGTTCTTCGCCTTTGGAGATCAGAGTCTAGCGGTATCTGAACTAGTGGCAAGCGGTGTTCCACACAGCGAACTGTCCTGCCACAGCCTAACACTCGAAGATGCCTTTATTGGCCTTACGGGTAAGTATTAATCTTTGCTATAAAATAATAGATATGTATAGAGCTATATTCTATAAGGAGTGGATAAAGACCAGATGGTTTCTACTCGTTGCCCTACTAGCCATTGGGGGCACTACCGTATATACGGTACTGAGAATGGCTAAGATATTTGAGCTAAAGGGAGCAGCCCATATTTGGGAGGTGATGATCACTCGAAATGCAATCTTTATCGATATTTTTCAATTCATACCAGTGATTACAGGTGTCGTCTTTGCACTTATGCAGTTTATCCCAGAGATGAATAGTAAGCGCCTGAAGTTGACCCTTCACCTGCCATATAGCGAGTCATCGCTAGTTGAAGCACTGCTTAGCTTCGGAACCGTAGGGCTCTTAAGTGTGCTACTGCCATTCTATATCCTAATGTTAATATATATGCCAACGGTTATGCCAGTGGAGCTATACTCTAGGATACTACTTACATCGCTTCCGTGGTTCTTAGCAGCATTCTCGGCATACTATATCGTTGCTGCCACTGTGCTAGAGCCAACGTGGAAGAGAAGACTAATATACTGCATCTTCTCACTACCTATCCTATCGATATACTTCCTATCTTCAACCCCAGAGGCTTATGTGAAGTTTGGATTGCTGCCACTTCTTACCCTAATTCAGTTCTGCTACGCATTTAGCTCAGTTGCTAGATTTAAGGCGGGAGCTCAGGATTAACCAATAACATCGACTTTAGATAATATGAAAAATATAAGTAAAATATTAATAGTGCTTAGTGCAGCATTTGTAGTACTATGGATAGTACCGACTGCCTATAACTTTGCCACTATAGAGCCATCAAAGTCAACCTTTACACTATATAGTGCTGAGCTGAATGACTTTATATCTATCTCCAGTGACCCTGAAAGGGGAGTGATTGGTACTACAACGGACGGTACGACCTACAGTGAGAGCGAGGTAGATGCAGCGCTACCGCTATTCTATGCGCGTCAACTTGAACTTGCAGGTACTGCACCTGACTCTATCGGCGGGGTGCCATTCAACTACCGTGAGATACAGCGCACAAATATATTCTTCCGTAGCTCAGCGATGGATGTAAATACACCACTCCCTAAGCTATACTTCCTGCTTGAGAGTATGCCAAAGCGTGGGGAGCTATATATGCCATCAGATGTATTTAGATTTACCCATAGCTCTATGGAGTTTATAGATATGGAGAGCAACGAGGTGGATAGAGCCAAGAGCGAGGAGTTTACCGCAGTACTTAGCTCTAAGGGCTTCTCATTCCCAGCAAGAGAGCTATCGGGGGTTACCTCAGTGAAGAAGGAGTATGATGAGGGCTTCCTTGTTGTAGATAGTAGTGGTTCGCTATTCCATATCAAGCAGATGGCATCTAGCCCATATTGCCGCAAGATTGAGATCCCTAGTGGACTCGATATCACAAAGGTATTTATCACAGAGTTCAGCGATAGAGAGATGCTAGGGCTACTAACTGACAGTAATAATAATCTATACGTTATTGAACGTGATGGATATAGGGTAGTTAAGAGTGGGGTAGAGAGCTTTAATCCATTTGAGGATAACTTGCTAATCGTTGGTAATATGTTTGACTGGACTGTGAGAATCAATAGTGCGAATGAGGAGAATATCTATGCAATTTCGAGCAAAGATTTCTCTTTAATTAAACATCGAGTGAGGGAGACAAGTTCACATGGGGTGGATATTATTAGCTTTAGCTCACCGCAAGATAGATATATCTATCCACGCTTTTTTTAGATAGATATTCTTACTATATTTGTTACACTAAAAAAAAAGAGTAAAAATGATAAAATATGCTCGTTTCTCTTCGGAGACAAAACTCTCGGATATGGTTCACGCTAACTATACCCTGTTATCTATTCTGCCTCGCTTCGATATTAATCTAGGCTTTGGTGATAGGACAGTAACTAAGGTATGTTGTGAGCAGAATATAGATGAGGCATTCTTCCTTATGGTATGTAATCTACATAGCTTTGAGGGCTATAGACCCAGCGATGCGGAGCTCTATAGCACAAACCTACTGAGTGTGGTTAACTACCTAAAGAGGTCTCACCTCTACTATATCAATACTCGAATCGCCGCCATTGAGAATAAATTAAAGGCGCTATCTGCTACTATCGACCCTAAGCACTATGAGATGGTAGCATCATTCTTCGAGGAGTATAAGAGAGAGGTTCTAAACCACTTCCACTACGAGGAGCGAGAGGTATTTCCATATATAAGCGAGCTAATTGACGGTAAGTGCGACACCGCATACAATATCCATAGCTATGAGGAGAACCACAATAATATCGACGATAAACTCAGCGACCTGAAGAATATCCTGCTGAAGTATCTACCCGATAACTCGTCCCCTGAGCTAAGAATCGAGATACTACAAGATATATTCCTATTTGAGGACGACTTGGATAAGCACACACGTATCGAGGATAGAATATTAATGCCTCTGGCAAAGAGAATGGAGGAATTCAATGGCCAATAATAACTTTAAAGTAGCAGTAATAGAGCAATCTGAAATAATTCGACTAGGACTATTAGAGATAGTTAATAGAGATAGTCGATTCTCGGTAGTTCTAAGTAATACATCACTGCCGCAACATAGCGATGCGGGGGTAGGAGTTGTGATTGTAAACCCATCGGTCGCTTCGATATCTACAATCAAGGAGCTCTATCCATCTGCAAGGCTTATAGCACTGCTATATAACTACTATGAGCAGAGCCTACTGCGTCAATATGATGACTCTATCGAGCTGTCAGATAGTGCGGTAAGGGTGCTTGAGGTGTTGGAGCGTAACTCAGTCGAACGTGAAGATAGAGTAGGGGTAGTTGGCGATGCCGACGAGCTATCGGAACGTGAGCGTGAGATACTTGTAGCAGTTGCCAAGGGTATGCTCAATAAGGAGATAGCAGATCAATTCAATATCTCTATCCATACTGTAGTGGCTCACCGTAAGAATATACAGCGAAAGACTGGTATCCGCTCGGTCTCGGGTCTCGTGGTCTATGCACTACTTAATAACCTAATTACCGAAACTGAGATTCTAAAGTAATCCCCATAGATCTCTAACTAGAAAAAAGAAGATGGCAGCTCCTAGAGTGAGTTGCCATCTTCTTTATTTTCTGTAGTACCTATCTACCTTGCAAATCCACAACAATATGCCATCTTTAGGTGCTTCTCGGCACTCCTTAGCTCGGCAACTTGATCAGGAGCACCGCAGAGTACGATAATCTTACTAATAGTAGCGCACCCCTCTAGCTCCGGCATTATTGCCTCCCAAGTTCGGTGGTGAGCCTTAGCAGCCTCTCTGTCCATATACCTCTCCACTACGCAGAATCGCTTACTCTCACTATCAAAGAAGCACTGCTGCATATATGCACCTAGCTCCTCCTTGGTCTCCTCTGCGAGTTTAGCCATTAGCTCTTCGCATACCTTTTGGTCGGTAAATGTGCCCTTGACAATAGCAAATACATCACGATTCTCCGTTGAGATAGGCTCCTGCTTCTCGAACCCTGTCATATAGCCCATAATCTTAGGACTCATATGTGCCATTACCTCTCTTAGGTATCCGCTTGGATCGCCAAACACTAGGCACTTTTCAAGTGTGATAGATGCCTTTAGATCATCGGCCATCTCGCCCCACATCTCTAAGCACCTCTTTGCGCTCTGCTCATCGTCGAAGTAGCAAAGGTTACAGTACTTAGAAGAGTCCGCAGAGTTAGCCCACCAGCAGATCTTTACTCCTTGATCGCCTGAGCAGTGCTCCGTGCACCTCTCGGCATATTTTTTAAAACCCTCAACATCAAGGATCTTGCCCTTGATAACCCACATAATTTGTTCCATCTCTTTTTTATTTTAGTTAAACATAAACTATATTAACTAAAAATATTCAATTAATATGCCAAAGATGAAACTTAGTGGCTGCTTTAGAGATTCATATTATCTTTAATCTTGCTCTTAATCTCCTCTACCTCTTGCGGTGTGAAGTTGCCCTTGGTATATCCACGCCCCTGCATAATCTGGTGCATAGTATCAGATTTTACCTTGGAATCTCGACATAGAGCACACATAGATAGGTGCATCTTGAGCTGTGCGGCCTCAAGAGCGCTGAGCTTAGTGTGTCTCTTCTTCTCACTCAGTAGATTTGCTCGTCGGCAGCTGAGCATAAGTAGGTGCATTACACTTTTAAACATAGTGAGACAGAGTTATTTGTTAAACCAATTACTATTAAGGCAGCCTCGAAGGTTGAGTCTACCACGTTGCAGAATCTTCCAGTAGTTACTCGGACTAATTCCAAAGGCGCTACAGCTATCCTTTGCGCTAGAGCCATCTATGTAGCAGCTCTTTATCACTGTCCTAACGTGGGTAGGAAGCTTCTCGATGCAGTGGCTAAATACTGCGTTAAAGTCATTATTATCTAGTAGATGCTCATCTATGGAGTCATCTCTATGATCTATATAGTGCTCTCTCCACTCTCCATCTTTGGTGTAGATATCATCGAAGCTAATGGACTTACCCGAGCGATACCTACGCCTATATCTATCGGCAACCTTATGGGTGAGAATGGTGCATAGCCACGTATATGCCGAACTGCGACCCTCAAATGATTCGATCTTGGAGTGCGCGGCGATATATACCTCTTGGACTATATCTCGCGCCTCCTCCTTGCAGGAAGTGAGGTAGTAGGCTCTATCGAGCAGCTGTTCGGAGTACTTCTCCACTAAGTGGGTTAGTGTGAGCGCTGTACTGATGTGTTCTGAATGTTGCATCTTACTTATTTGGGGGATTGGTGCACTGCTAAGATAGACATTTTTCATAAACTATGCAAAAAAAAGTTGATAGTTAAAGTGTAGATACATAGTTAAATAGTTGAAAGTTATAAAAAAAGATGCTATAGAGGTGTCAGTATTTTGCACTTTGAGCGACTATATAGGTGAAAACAAAATTTACCTAACTAAAACCCCAAAATTATGAAAGCAAATCTTTTCTTCTCTCCGCTACTTCTTTCACTAGCAGCTCCTCTACTACTAACTTCTTGTGATGGACCGGGCGAACCTATGACCCCTCCAGTAGAACCTCAGATGGGCGAAGGCGTAGTTGTCGTTGCAAACATCGCATCGAACTCTATCTCATTTATTAACACTGAGATGGATAACAAAGTTCAAACTATTACTGTTGAGGGCTCTTCGCCAGCCTATCCAGTCTATGTAGAACAGAATGATATGGTCTACGTGGGTGATAGAGCACTCAATAAGGTCTATGTAATCGATCCTGATACCCGCGAGATCGTAAAGTCAATATCCGTAGGTGGAAATGTATTCCATATGTGGGCCGATGAGTATGGCAAACGACTATGGGTTGTAGGCGATGCTGAAAATGTACTATCGGTTATTGACCTCTCTACAAATGAAGTTGTACACACAATGCAGTTCACAGAAAAGCCTCACGATGTATTCGTATCGGATATGTATAACAGAGTCTATGTATCATTCATAACTGAAGATCCAGAGAGTGATATGGTTGTAAGCTACGATGCGATGACCTACAGAGAGGTTGCCTCGGCAAAGGTAGGCGATGACCCTCACCTATTCCACGCAATGGCAGCAAATGATCTATTCGTTGCAACTGACTCAGGCATCACGCTACTCAGTGGCGAGACAATGGAGCAGAGGGCACACAGAGACGTTCCGGGAGCACACGGTATCTACCTAGGCAGAGATGGAAAGTACCTATACACCTCATCAATCAGTGGCAGGATGATCTACTCGCTTACAGCAGACGAGAACCTTACAATAGTTGATAGCAAGACAAATGAGAATGTAACTGAGCAACCAACGGGTATTCACAACGTGGTGGTTAATATGAAGAATAATATGCTCTACGGAACCAACGCAGGCAATGCAAGCGATAAGGTAACAGTATATAGCCTAAATGGTGGAAAGTTTAGCTATGAGACAAACGTGACTGTTGGTAACAATCCATTCGGTATCACATTCTACTACAGAATGAAGGGTGATATGATGTAGGATTCAAAGAGAATATATAGTACAGATGAAAAAAAATAAGAGAGGGGAGCTATCACAGCTGCCCTCTCTTCAGTTAGCTCTAGCACTAAAAAAGTAATTGTGTGAGTGGCTTAATCTCACTTACTTCTCTTTAGTTGCTTGGCTCTAAACAAACAAACTTGAATTATTTCTTCACTACAAAGATAGGGGTTATATGGAGGCTGTGCAATAACCTAAATAGGCTATTTTAAGGGAGACTGTATAGCGCATAGTTGTGATTCGAGTATAAAAAAAGAAGAGAACAACAGTTCTCTTCTTCTCTTTTTAGCTCTATATGCTTTTTTTATGACCTCTTGTGTAGTTGGTAGTAGAGTGGCTTAATCTCTAGTTACCCCAAGTGGCCTAATTTAAGCTATGTGGCTTTAAACAAACAAACTTGAATTATTTCTTCACTGCAAAGATAGGGTGAATCGAAATCTCACACAATAGCTATTTGTGGCTATTATTGTCTGTTCTCTATACCATACTATGGCTACTTATCCTCTGTCTATTTCGCTAAGTGCGTAGTTATAAGCGCCTAATGAGATAGCCTTGCTTGCCCCGATTGATGAGAATGCAACGCCAATTCGCTTCTTATCATTATAGTTTACATACTTATCAGTGCCGTAAACCTTAAGAAGTTTTGAACCACCATCTACAAAAGCACGCAGTTCTGCCTCATCATCTAGGTTATACACCTCCATCTGTACTCTATTTACGCTATCGCCACTAAGAGTTGAAAGTCTAGAGCGAAGCTCTTTTAATAGTGATGGCATAATATACTTGCCTGCGGCAGTGATACCTCCACCAATAACGATAATACCATCAAGAAGAGTTACGGCAGTAGCCATAGCGTCACCAGCTACCTCACCAAGTGTCGCAAATGCTATACGAGCAGCCTCGGCATTACCCTCTGCCTTACCCTCTGCGATGTCGAAGATATCCTTAGGTTCTAGCTCTTCGTTAGATCCCGACTCCTCTCTATATACCCTCTTAATAGCACGAACCGATACACCCTCCTCAACGATAAGGCTTGGATCTAGTTTGTGAGGTAGGCAGAACGTCTCAACGCAGCCATTATCACCTAGGTGAAGTCTATTCTCATATACGTGGCCGATGCCAAAACCAGTGCCGAATGTATAGCCGATAAGCGATTTGTACTCCTTAGTGCCACCAAGCTCCTTAGCGCGACGGTTAATCTCTGGGAGCTTACCTGCTAGTGCCTCGCCATATGCGAATAGATCGCCATCATTGTTGATAAATACTGGCATATTATATCTATTCTCGAGGATCGCCCCTAGTGCTACGCCATCTCTAAATGATGGGAAGTTCGGCAGGTAACCACCGATAATACCTCCAGCATAGTCAGCAGGCCCCGGGAATGCAAAGCTAATTGCCACTGGGCTATCGCTAAGTGATGCAATAATAGCATCAAAGCCCTTGAATAGTTGTGCGATACAGTTATCTAGGTTGTCCGATAGCGAGGGAAGGGTTAGGGGCTCGACGATAAATTCGCCCGCTCTCATAGCTCCAAATACGAAGTTTGTGCCCCCTGCGTCTAGCGTTACTACAGTTCGGTTGTCGTGTTGATACATATTTTTATATAAATATAGCGTTAATAAAATATTTTAATAATTAAGGTCGGAAGTATTTGAACAAAGATAACATTTTTTTGTTGTAGTTCAATAAAAGTTGTCGATAGCCTAGATAATACTCAGAGGTGGCTCACTCTTGTGTTTAAAAATTAGTAGTGTTACACTTTTTTTGATTATCTTTGGGTGTAACATTAGTTCCAATCCATAGAGTATATTTAGAACTATGAGTATATTTATTAAAGCTTTAAAGTTACCGATGGCCGTTATGGCGGGTATGTTGCTATCCTCTATTTTGATAGAGGAGGTTACGCTTCAATCTATTTGGTTCAGGATAGTGGGGGTAGTAGTTATCCTATATTGTCTCTCACTTATCTACCTCTGGGCATCAAAGCAGGCGAAGAGATAATCTACATTACAGAATAATAGCAACCGAAATCAATCTGTTGCTATTATTCTGTAATGGTATATATTTAGCTCTCTATAGATTCGTTGACATTGAGTATGGTGCGGCACTTGGCTCGCTGCGGTATGAGTAGTTAGGCTCGCTCTCCATCGTAAATTCTAGCGTAGCGCCATCCTTTAGCTCCTCGAATGTGATAAAGTTACGTTGAAGCTCCTCGGAGTTCAGCTCAACGCTCTGTACATATCTATTCTCTGGGCTACTATCCTCTGCCGATATCTCAATCACACTGCCATCGGGGCGAGTGATAGTAGCGTGCTTAAATAGTGGTGCGCCGAGGGCATACTCCCCAGTTGCAGGGGCTACGGGGTAGAAACCGAGCGAGGAGAATACATACCACGCTGAGGTCTGTCCATTATCCTCGTCGCCACAGTAACCATCAGGGGTTGGCTTGTAGAGTCTATCGAGCACCTCTCGAACCCAATATTGGGTCTTCCACGGCTCGCCAGTCCAGTTGTATAGGTATGGGATATGTTGTGCAGGTTGGTTGCCATGGGCGTAGTTACCCATATTTGCAATCTGCATCTCGGTTATCTCGTGAATTCTAAATCCATAGTAGCTATCATCATAGATTGGAGGCACTACAAATAGCGAATCGAGCATAGTGGATAGCGACTCACGGCCACCCATTAACTCACCGAGCCCTGCGATGTCGTGAAGCACTGAGAATGTATAGTGCCAAGAGTTACCCTCGGTAAATACTCCTCCCCATTTATATGGCGAGAAGTTAGCCTCGAACTCACCATTGCTATCCCTTCCACGCATAAGGTTATACTCCTTACTAAATAGGTTCTTGTAGTTCTCAGCCCTCTTCTTGTAAATATCGGTCTCAGATTTAGGGCGGCCAAGCGCCTCGCCCATCTTCCATATACACCAATCGTTATAGGCATACTCTAGAGTGCGAGCGGCACTCTCTCTAATTCCGATATCCATAGGAACGTAGCCTAGTGTGTTGTACTCCTCATATCCAGCTCTACCAGTGCTCCAGACCTCAGGGTGTACGCTATTTGCCCCCTTTAGTAGCCCTTGGTACATCTCCTCGGGGTCGAAGTCGCTAATACCACGAAGGTAGGCATCGGCAACCACCGAGGCTGAGTTATTGCCAATCATACAGTCGCGGTGTCCCGGGGTAGCCCACTCAGGGAAGAATCCACTCTCTCTCTGTGTGTTGAGTAGCCCCTGCTGCATCTTATCTGCCATATCTGGATATGCTAGGTTTAGAAGTGGCATAAGGGCTCTGAATGTATCCCAAAATCCAGTGTCGCCATAGAGGTAACCCTCCTCAACCTTACTGCTGTATGGGCTGTAGTGGCGAATCTCACCACCCTTAGATACCTCATATAGTGCACGAGGGAATAGGGTAGAGCGGTATAGGCACGAGTAGAATGTGCGTAGCTGCTCCTCGTTATCGCTCTCTACTGCAACTTTAGAGAGCACATCGTTCCACTCTTGGTGGTTCTTCTCAACAAGGGCAGTGAAGTCACGCCCCTCACTCTCCTCTAGGTTTGTGTATGCTTGCTCTATATCTATAAATGAAGATGCAATACGGACGTTCTTCTTGTCGTGGCGCTTGGTGTTGAACCTTACTGCTGCAATGGTATGGTTAGATGTGCACTCAGAGCCACCTTCGATAACCTCTCCATCGCTATATAGCTTAACCTCCTCAAATGGCTCAGCGAACTTAAGTACAAACCAATTCTTGAAGTTCTCGCCCACACCGCCGCTATTCTTAGTGGAGTAGCCCTCGATAGTATAGTTGTCGACTACCTTAATATATGAGCCACCATCAAATGCGTCGATGATAAGCCCCGATAGTTCAGATTCGGGATAGGTTAGTTGGAAATATGCCGAGCGAGACGTTGCGGTAAACTCCGTGGTTATATCGTGGTCTGCAAGGTATACAGAGTAGTAGTATGGCTTTGCAATCTCAGATTTATGCGAATACCAACTCATTCTACTATCTTGATCCACGGTATTAAAATCCCTAACGGGCATAAGCGAAACCTGCCCATAGTCATTAAGCCAAGGTGAGGGCTGGTGTGTCTGTTTAAATCCTCGAAGGTAGTGGTGGTCGTAGCGATATGCCCAACCATCGCCCATCTTTCCGCTATGTGGAGTCCAGAAGTGCATTCCCCACGGCACGGCAATTGCAGGGTAGGTGTTACCATTGGATAGCTCAAAGCTCGATAGAGTTCCCATCAGTGGGTTCACATACTCGGCGTAGTCTATCTCTTCGATCTGGTCGGTGGTCGTGCTCTTACTGCAGAGTACTATATATAGTAGTATAGATACTATAATAGTAGCACTAGCCCACATGTCAATGGAGGATCGTCTATAATTCATAGGTTTGTCTATCTTTAGAAACAAATAAGTTACTCTCATCATGGCCCCTCTCCAGAGTTTTTGAGCAGAATAGGTTACACTTAGATGTGTAGTTACTAAAAAAACTCCATATATCCCCAGCTCCTTGCCCCAAAGATACTACTTAATTCTTTAAAATACAATACCCAACGCCTATAATAAGGGCGCTGGGTATATATTTGCTTCAGGAAAGTAGAAGTTTTACTCTAGTATTTCGTGATAATGTTTGAAATAGCTGAGCGGTACTCCCTAGGTGTTGTATTTTTGTAACGCTTGAATACTCGGTTAAAGTTCGAGATATTACCAAAACCACAGTCAAAGGCTATATCATTAATCGAGCGAGTGGTTTCGATAAGTAGCCTTGCAGCGTGGCCAATACGAATATCAGTTAGGTAGTTCGAGAATGTACGTGATGTACGCTTCTTGAAGAAGTGGCTAACTGCCGAGGTTGACATATTTGCAAGTTCGGCAATATCGTCGAGTGTAATATTTTGATTGTAGTTCTGCTCAATATAGTTGCAGATCTTCTCGATACGTCTACTCTTCGACTGTCGAACTAGGTTTGAGCTATCGAATGATGGGCTCGCAAGTGGTAGTTGAGAATCTTTTGGAGATGTAGAAAGTGCGTTTAGTAGGTCGTAGAACCTTAGTACATTATTGAAACTCTGCGACTTACACATGTTAAATAGTATCTCGCTGGCTATATCTACAACCTCACCAGTAAAGCGAATACCGCTACTAGAACGAACGAGCATCTCGTTGATATGTCTAAATACACGCTTGCTGGCAATGCTAGTGTTTGCAAACTCCTCGTCAAATTGCAGTGTGATTACCCTTGTGTTAGACGATGTCTCGCCACGCCAAGCGTGTGGTACTCTAGGGCCGATAAGGACTAGGTCGATATCGTTGTATGGTTCGATAGAATCGCCGACAATTCTATTTCCCGAAGCCCCAATGACTAGATTTAGCTCGTAGTCAGAGTGGTAGTGAACTGGATAGTCAAATTTAGCTTTATAGTTATCAAGTAGAACAAATAGGTCGATATCGGTTAGTGGAGTTACCTCACACTGAACTCTCGCCGCAGAACTCTCTTCTCTCATGTTTCCCCTCCCTTTGCAGTGATATAAATGTTAAACCTTTTACTTAATGTATATATAAATAGTTGTTATAAGTCTTATTAAGCGGCTACAAAGATATGATTTTTTTGTAAAATAATACAATAGTTATTTTTCTAATAGCTCCAAAAGTGCCCAAAATAACATTAAATCCATAGGAAGTAATATTAAATTGATACAAAATTGTTCATTTTAGCGCCTCTGTTCAAAAATTCACCAATTTTCGCCTAAAATGGACAATTTTATACCAAATAAAGAACTTAGTTTTGTAGTAGAGAGGGGTAGAAATTAGTAAATTTTTTTAAAAATTCCAAAAGTGTCGCTGATTCTTTGTGTTAGAATTTATTGTGTTAGTTAAGCGTGACTAAGGATTTTTAAAAAATTTACTACTACTCTTAATCTCATTGAAGAGTGTAGAGTGAAGTAGTGGCGATCTTATTTAGGTTTTAAGGGGACTAAATTTTACCAATAGTTTTTCAATGTATGTAGTACTTAATTTTAGTACTATATATAGTATGCTATTGATGAATCACACTTTTAAAAAAGTAAATACTATAATCAACATAATAAATTAACTAAAAACAGAAGAAATAATGAGAAAAAAAATTACCTTATTGTTTGTGATGCTTCTAGCCTTTGTTCAGGGCGCAATGGCGCAAGAACTAACCGTAAAGGGTGTAGTTCGTGATGGCGACGGTCTAGAGGTTATCGGGGCAACAGTAGTTGTCAAGGGTACACTTAATGGTGCAAGTACCGATATCGACGGTTCTTATACCCTAAAGGCTAATATGGGCGATGTGCTAGAGTGTAGCTACCTAGGTCTTACAACTGCAGAGGCGGTAGTAGATGGCGAAGTGGTTAACTTCACACTTAAGACAGACGCAGTAGATATCGACAACGTCGTGGTTATCGGTTACGGTACTGCAAAGAAGGGCGACCTTACGGGCTCTGTAAGCTCTATTAAGATGGACGAGATGTCGGAGCTTCCAGTAACGAACTCAGTGATGAACTCACTTCAGGGTCGTGTGGCAGGTCTTCAAATCGTATCATCGGGTCAAGGTCCTGCATCGTCTCCAACTATGATTATTCGTGGTGCGAGTTCACTTAACGGTACTCAGCAACCACTTATCGTACTTAATGGTTTCCCTCTAGGTGAAGGTGCTGACCTTAAGCAGATTCCAGCAGAGGATATCGAGGATATCGTAGTTCTTAAGGATGCCTCTTCTACATCTATCTACGGTTCTCGTGGTGCGAATGGTGTAATTATGGTGACTACTAAGAAGTCTAAGCAGGGTCAGCGTTCAATCACTGCCTCTCACCAGACTACTATTGGTCAGCTTACCTCTACTTATGATATCTGGGAAGATGCAGCTCTAATGGCGCAGATCAGCAACGAGTCGAGAATCAACGCAGGTCAGACTCCACTATACGTAGGTCGCTACGATACAGGTGTTTACTACCCATCTATCTCTGAGATCCTAAGCGGTGACTATCCAACTACTAACTGGGTTGATCAAGTTACTACAACTCCAATTACCTCTAACACTACTGTGACACTACGTGGTGCGAATGAGGGTACTAACTATAACTTTAGCGTTAACTACTTCGATCAAAAGGGTCTATATATTAATGATGACTATAACAAGCTATCGGCTAACCTAGATGTAGACTATAAGCTATATGATAACTTCTCTATTAAGACCTCTGTAGTTCTATCTACTAATGAGCGTAATAATAACAACTACGGTGGTATTAACCGTAACATCCTATTCCCGGTATATAATGAGGATGGTACCTACTTCAAGGCTAACTCTAGCGACTACTGGAACCCAGTTGCACTACGTAATGAGCAACTAGACGTAACAAAGGGTATGGACCTTATCTCATCTGTTCTATTCGATTGGGAGATTATCGAGGGCCTAAGTTGGAAGAACCAAGTGAACTACAAGTATGCAAATAGCATTACTGACCAATATAGCCCTAAGGTATATACACAAGTTGGTGATATGAATGACGGTAGAGCATATATCGGCAACTGGCAAGGTACAGACTTCCTATATGAATCTTACGCAACTTACGCAAAGACACTTGAGAAACACAACTTCTCTGTAATGGCAGGTTACTCATACAATAACTGGAACGAGCGTTCATCTGCTCTAACTAGCTTTGGCTTTGCAAATGAGGCGCTAGGCAATGAGAATATGTCTGCTGGTAACCCAGAGATGAATCAAGTTGCTAATGGTCTTATCGACACTAAACTAATGTCATTCTACGGTAAGGTAAACTACTCATTCGATGACAAGTACCTCCTAACTGGTACATTCCGTACAGACGGTTCTTCTAAATTTGGTGCTAACAACCGTTGGGCTTCATTCCCATCAGGTGCAGTTGCTTGGAAGATTCACAACGAGGACTTTATGCAGTCACTAGACTTCGTAAACGAGACTAAGTTCCGTGCAAGTTACGGTCTATCTGGTAACCAAGGTATCTCTCCTTACCAAACACTTAGCCGCTACGGTGGTTCTAAGTACTATGCTGATGGCGCGTGGAATACTGTAATTGGCCCGGGTTACCCTGATGGCTCATATGGTCCTGACTACCGCTTTACATATTGGAGTGGTATCCCTAATGCAGACCTTAAGTGGGAGACTACATCTCAACTTAACCTTGGTCTTGACCTTGCAATGTTCAAGAATAGACTTCGTGTAACATTCGACTGGTACGACAAGCACACAACTGACCTACTACGTCAACGCTACCTTCCACTTTCATCGGGATATGACAAGATGATGGTAAATGATGGTGAGATTCGCAATACCGGTGTTGAACTTACTGTTAACTACGAGGTTATCTCTAACGAAGATATGTACCTAGGTGCAACAATGGTATTCACTAAGAACCAAAATGAGATCCTAAGCCTTGGTAACAACCTGCAATCAGGTCTTCAGACTGACCCTAACACAGGTATGCAGTATGAGTTTACAGGCTACGCATTCTCAGACTACTCTCTAGCAGGTATGCCAAATATCCTAGCAGTTGGTCAAGCGATGAATACATTCTATGGTTACAAGGTTGATGGAATTATCCAATCTGAAGCAGAGGGTATCGCAGCAGGCCTAACTGGCGACCTTGCAAAGGCAGGTGAGTTTAAGTATGTAGATATTAACGGTGATGGTGTGATCAACGATAACGACCGTACTATTATCGGTAATCCAAACCCAGACTTCGCAGCATCTCTTAACCTTACTTTCAACTACAAGGGTTTCGATGCATCGGTATTTATCAACGGTGTATTTGGTAACGACGTTCTAAATCCACAGGCATTTAACTCTCCATCTGTTCAACCACTTCGTTGGACACTTGACAACCAAACTGATCTATACCCATCGGTACGCGCAACACGTGTTCCTATGATCTCGGATTGGTATATCGAAGATGGTTCATATGTTAAGATTCAGGATATCAGCGTAGGTTATACATTCAATAACCCACTTGAGTTTGTATCTAAGATCAGACTTTACGCTACTGTAAATAACGTTTACACATTCACTAACTTCACAGGTTACGATCCATCGGTTGGTCTTGACGGTATCTACTGGGCAAGCTACCCAACTCTACGTAACTACTCAATCGGAGTTAGCCTTACATTCTAATTTTAACACCCTGAAATAATAGAATCAATAATGAAAAGATCAATTATAAAATCAGCACTTATACTCTCAGCAGCACTAACGCTGAGCTCGTGCGACCTGACTGAGAAGCCTTATGGTTTCTACTCAGACGAAAACTTCTACAACACAGAGGCAGACGCAGTAGCTGCAATCGACTACGCATACCGTGCACTTACATACCAAGAGAATACAACTGGTATGTTCTATATCGGTGAGTGTTCAACCGAGACTACACTACTTAAACCGGGTGAAGATACATCTAACCCGGGCTCACAAGCCCTTGATGAGTGGACTGTGCACCAATCATCTACAAATACTACACTAGAGGTTTACTTCAAGTACCTATACATTACTATCAACCGTGCAAATACTGTTATTGCAAATGTTTGGGGTAATGAGAAGCTAAACGAAGAGGTGCAGAGCCGTGTAACTGCTCAAGGTTACTTCCTACGTGCATTCGCTCACTTCAACCTAGTTCGTACATTTGGTCTAGTGCCTATCCGTGACGTGATGATCACAACTGAGGGTCAGACACAGGGTCCAAAGGCAGAGTCTATGGATCAGATCTACGACTTTATTATCGCAGACCTAGAGAAGGCATCAGAGCTATTTGGTGATGACTACTCGGTTGATCCGGGTAGAGCAGGTAAGGGCGCTGCCGAAGGTCTACTTGCAAAGGTTTACCTAACAGCAGCATCTTCAAAGGCAAACAACGTGCCTCTTTACACTGAGATGACAGCATCGGCAGACGAGATGTACGCTCTTGCAGCACAGTGGGCAAAGAAGGTTCTTGACGCTTCGGCAGCAGGTGCACCTTTCGGCCTAGCATCAACACTAGAGGAGATCTACAATGTGAATAACCACAACGGTATGGAGCACCTATTCTTCGTAAACTTCGACAGAACAGGTCTTAGCTCGGGAGAGTACACAAACCTACTTATGTACTTCACTCCTAACAACGGTGGCTCGGGTTACTACTACAAGAACTCAGCAGGAGCGCTAAACTCAGCATACTTCGGTTACGAGGTATTCCAAACTGAGACTGCATTCTACAACTCATTTGAGAGTGGTGACCTTCGTAAGTCAGTTATGATGACAAATAGCATCTACGATGCAGCGGGTACTGAGATAGAGTACAGCCCTAACTTCCCATTTACACTTAAGTATATGGACCCTAACCACGCAGGTGAGAAGACAAGTTCACGTCCATTCCTACTTCGCTTTGCAGATGTAGCTCTGATCTACGCTGAGGCTATGGGTAATGACAACGATGGTTGGGTAGCAAGAGTTAGAGCAAGAGCTGGCCTAAGCCCACTAGCGGCAGCAGCCTCAGTTGAGGAGTTCCGTGAGCAGGTTGTTGCTGAGCGTGCATTTGAGTTCGCATTCGAGGGTAACCGTCTATATGACCTACGTCGTACTAACACTGTGACTGAAGTAGTAGAGGAGGCTAAGATCCAGAACCTTACTCCAGAGCAAGCTGCGTTCTATCCAATTCCACAACGCGAGCTTGACCTTAACCCAGACGCAATGTAATTTTAACAACAAAAAGACAAAGATTAAATCAATATATAGATATGAAAAGATTAATTTTAATGCTCTGTGTTGCAGCGACTATTATTTCCTGCCAAAGAGACCCACTTGCTGACATCCGTTCAGGTGAGTGGAACAAGGAGAAGCAACTTATCTCTATTAGCTTTACTAGCCAAGTAGGTGATGCCGATATCTCTATCTCGGCAGAGGATATAACAGTTGGTACGGCTATCGTAAATATTATGCAACCAGACTACTCTCAACCTATGGAGGTTAAGAGTATGGAGATTTCATACGGTTCGACTGCATCTATCAATGTAGGTGATCTAGTATCTTTCGACCCAATATCTAGAACAGCAACACTAGAGATCACTGCTCAAGATGGTAAGGTTCGTACCTATACTCTTCGTGCAGATGAGGTAGTAGAGGATCTAGTAGGTACTTGGTCAATCACTGGTTTCGATGTGTGGGGTGGTGCTGCTACTCAGTGGGGTTGCTCAGATATGATCGACTTCCTTAACCCAGACAAGGGATGCTCTTGGGATGCAACTACTGGTCCTGCTGCAGAACTTGATAATACCCTTACATTTACATTCGGTGGTCTAAACGAAGCAGGTGAGACTTACGGTACTTGTGTTAATGACGCAGGTGCAGATGGTCTATACGCAGACTTTACTTGGGTTGGTGCACCTGATGGCTACACTCTAGTTGATGGTAACCCTAACTTTAGAAAGATCCCAACTGGTCAGAGTAACTGGACTCGTAACGTATCGCTAGGTACTATTACCTTCGAGAAGGATGGCGTAGTTACAACAGTTGTTGACTTTATCGAGGAGCCGGGTACATTTACCTGCTATGGTGTAGAGGAGAATAGAGATCTAATCGTTCGCTCGGCAGCTATGGGCTTCAAAGAGATGGCATTCCAAGGATGGGACGACAATATTCTATGGACTACTTATGGTCGTGTAATGCACTGGCCTCATGAGTTCTTTGTACAGATCGAAAAACAGTAATTCTAAAGATAAGAGATGATAAGATTTATATCACTTTTGCTACTAACATCTACTATTGCCTGCACTACTGGTGCAGGCAATAGCGATGTTATAGTAACCCTCAATAGTGACAAGGTTCTAAGCGAGGACTATATCGGAAATGGTGTTCAGTGGGACCCTTATACATCTAACTATGGAATGGACCATGAGGTAGAGATCTCCGATGCAGATTGGGAGAAGCTCTATGCTAGGGTCGACAATATGGCACCGGGCTTTATCCGCCTGATGTTCAATACAGCTCAACTTACAAATAGTAGAGGAGAGCTAGAACCAATGCGTTACTTCGATGATATCTCTAAGATTCTGGACTACTGCCAGAGTAGGGGAGTGAGTGTAATGTTTGGTGATTGGGGTGGCGAGATGGTTGATGCAAAGGCAAAGACTATCAACGAGAACCTTATAAGAAATGGTGTTAAGTATGCCGATTTTCTTATTAATGAAAAGGGTTATAGCTGCGTAAAGTTCTATAACCTAATTAATGAACCTAATGGTTGGTGGTCTATCACTGGTGGTGACTACTCGCTATGGGCAAGTGCAGTAAAGCTATATAATGAGGAGCTAATCCGCGTTGGGCTTGACTCGCAACTAGGTATCGTAGGGCCAGATATTGCAATCTGGGACGAGACTGAGACTTGGTGGATAGATAGCTGTGCGAACTACTCGCCAGAGGCTATCGACCTATATGATATTCACACCTACCCATCTAAAGGGGAGGTGAATTCAGGCCGCTATTCTGAGATAGTGGGGGCATATAGAGATAGAGTACCTGAGGGTAGCCGTATAGTTATGGGCGAGATTGGACTAAAGTTCCACGAAAAGGACCCTGTGCTCGACAGTATTAATAAAGCAAGAATTGCTGAGGTGGAACACGCTTCGCAGAGCGATTCGCAGATGTTCGTATTCGACCACTTCTATGGTGTGGATATGGCTGATGTGCTTATTCAAACCCTTAATGAGGGGTACTCGGGCTCAATTATTTGGATGCTCGACGACGCTATGCACAATAACCCAGTGGATGGTGAAGATAAATTAAAGATATGGGGCTTTTGGAATATACTTGGCGAGGAGTACTTCGGTGGCGAAGAGCACGAGAGGGTGCGCCCACCATACTACGCTTGGTCGCTACTATGTAAGTATATCCCAGCGGGTAGCCGTGTACTAGAGACCCTAACTGAAGGAAAGAGCGGTGTTCGTGTTGCTACAATCGAAAATGGTGGAGCACATACTATTGCAATGATAAATATATCGGACTCACTTCGCACTGTAGAGCTTAGAAGCTCTCAGCTCTCGAAGATCGAGAACCTAAGGCAGTATAACTATATCGAGGGAGATATTATCCTAGATGGCGAGCTACTGCAACTACCAAATGAGACAAATGTAGATATGGATCTAGAGGAGGGATATAGCGTGGAGCTACCGAAGAACTCTATGATTCTACTAACAAATATGTAATTTAATAACCCAAATCAATAGAAAACTATGAAAAAACTAGTACTAAGCTCGCTACTCGCACTGAGTGCAGCTCTTGTAAGTTGTGATGGTGATAAGCCAACCCCGGGCGCAGAGACTCCTACTGCTAGTGGAGTAAATATCACATCTAATGTGATAGTCTCTAACTATATCGGTAATGGCCCGCAGTGGGGTGGTTACGATGTTGTACCTAGTTGGTTAGGTCAACCATCACTTAGCGAGGCAGATTGGAATAAGATATTCGACCGCCTTGACTATATGCGTCCACAGTTTATCCGTATGATGGTATCAGCAGGATGGACATACCAAGAGGCAGATGGATCGCTAAATGTAAATAAGAGCGAGGCGATTCTTTTCAAGATGCTAGACTACTGCCAAAGTAGAGGTATCACAGTGCAATTCGGCGAGTGGGGACACCAAGAGGTTAGTGGTGTAATCGATGAGAATTGGTTAGATAACTGCGCCTCATTCCTAGAGTACCTAAAGAAAGATAAGGCGTATAGCTGTATAAAGTACTTTACAATGGTCAATGAGCCTAATGGTGACTGGTCATCTACAAATGGTAATATGACCCTTTGGAGCGAAATTGTTAAGAAATTCTACACTAAGGTAGAGGCTCTAGGCATCACCTCAGATCTATCGCTGATGGGTCCTGATGTTGCAGTATGGACAAGCGACGAGGTGCCTTGGATTACTGCATCGGCTAATAACCTTGGTGAGCAGATCGGAGCATACGATATCCACGCCTACCCAAATGAAAACGATGTGCGTGAGACCTCATTCTCTACACTTCTAAATATCTACCGTGCAGCAACTGATAAGTCAAAGGTAATTGTACTCGGCGAACTTGGTCTAAAGTACGACACTAAGGGCGAACTAGGTAGAGAGAATGCGGAGAGAATCAGAGCTGATAAGTACTCAGCGGATGACTCACAGATGTTCGTTTACGATGCTATGTACGGTATTGACGTTGCCGATGCAACTATTCAGACTATGAGGGCTGGTTATGCTGGTTCAATCGTATGGATGCTTGATGATGCAATGTACAATGATGATGGATCTTCACACTCAACAAAACTTAAGCGTTGGGGCTTTTGGAATATCCTAGGTGAGGAGAAGTTCGAGAGCGCAGAGGACGAGGAGCTACGCCCGTGGTTCTACCCAATGTCGCTAATGTGTAGATACTTCCCAGCAGGTTCACAGATCCACGAGGTTACAATGCCAAGCGAGGTGAAGCGTGGACTTAGAGTAGTGGCAGGCAGTAAGGGTGGAAAGTACACCGTAGCTATTGCAAATAATGGCACAGAGGCACACACATTTACACTTAGCGGTAGCACACTAGGGGTTATCGATGGTGTGTCGGAGTATCGCTTCGTGTCGGGTGAGGGTGCAAACTTCACAGGCACAGTCGATGCAAATGGCTTCCCAACTCCACTAAAATCAGCTCAGACTTTGGATCTTAAGGCAGGGCAGGAGATTACAATCGAACCAAAGGCATTTGTAATGCTAACAAATATGGTAATAGAGTAGTTAGACTATGAGAAGGATCTTCGTTATACTACTATTAGCTCTTAGTGTCGGTGCAGTTGGTGCACAGACACTAAGATTTGCAAACGCATTTTCAGATGGAGCTGTGCTACAGCATAGCTCTACTGTAAAGGTGTGGGGATGGGACGTACCCGATAGAGAACTACTTGTAGAGTGCTCTTGGATCGATGCTCAGCTACTGACAAATACCGACCAATATGGCCGCTGGATAGTGGAGATAGAGACCCTAGGGGCGAGCTTTACAGAGTACTCAATCACTGTGTCTTCATCTACACAGAGTCTTACGATAGATGATATACTATTTGGCGAGGTGTGGTTATGCTCGGGGCAGAGCAATATGGAGATGCGAATGGGCGATGATCCTCAGTGGGATCTATATGTCGAGGGAGCGACAGAGGAGATTGCAAGGTCTCAAAATAGCCACCTACGCTACCTTACAGTTAAGCGTGATGAGCAGTTTACTCCACAGAGCGATGCTGCAACCACAGGTTGGGTGGAGTTCTCGCCCGAGAGTACAGAGTGGGTGTCGGCCGTTGGTTACTTCTTCTCTAAAGAGCTATACTCTGAGCTAGATGTACCAGTTGGAATTATAGTAAATGCCTATGGTGGTACCCCAGTGGAGGCGTGGATTCCAAGGGAGTATGCAACCTCGGGTATATACTCAGCACAGATTGAGAATCTTAATGCGCAGTTCTCAAGTGGTGCTCAGAGACCATACTACAAGAGCCTTTCGGCTATGTATAATGCAATGGCTCATCCCGTTGTGGACTATACAATTCGTGGATGGTTGTGGTACCAAGGCGAAGAGAATGTAGGTAGGGCATTTGACTATGCCGAGAAGTTCGAAGATATGGTAGATGCGTGGCGTGAGGTGTGGGGCGATAAGAGCCTTCCATTCTACTTCGTTCAGATTGCACCGTGGATATACCACGGCGATCAGGCAGGGCAGTGGAGTGCACTAGCTCTAGCGCAGCAACGTGCAGCCGACCAAGTAGAGAATTGCGAAATGGTAGTAGCTGCCGACCTAGGCGATCCATATAATATCCATCCGGGGCGTAAGCGTGAAGTGGGTGAGCGACTAGCAGCAGTTGCACTGAATCGCACCTACGGTAGAGAGGATATTGCCTATAGATCACCTAGAGCATATAGTGCCAAACTAGTAAACTACTATAAGGATGTAGTAGTAGAGTTTAGCGACTCTTCGGGGCTAGAACTAAGAGGTAGTAAGGTAGAGTTCGAGTACTTCGACTCTTCCTATAACCAATATATAAGGGCAGAGAAGGTTACACTAAAGGATGGAAAGATAGTAGTTCGTTGCGGTAAGGGTGCAGAACCTACTCGACTTAGGTACTGCTGGAGTGGCGGTAGCTCCTCGAACATCTTTAACGAGGCTGGGCTGCCAGTTGCACCATTCGAGATTACAGTTGAATAAATAATTACAAACCAAATAACTAAAAATTTATGAAAAAACTTAACCTATTTATGCTAGGCGCTCTATCACTAGGGCTTGCTAGCTGTGCTTCGACTCCAAAGACAGATGGAGTTATTGCACTAACAGACAGCGTTATTGTCGAGAGCTATATCGGTAATGGTGCTCAGTGGGATCCATATGACGAGGCAATCGCGTGGGGTCAAGAGCTAGAGGATCGCCACTGGGATAAGCTAACCCAAAGGGTAGACTTTATGAAGATGGGCTTCGTTCGTTGCCTTATCAACTCTCCATACACATACTTTGACCCAGAGACTGGTACCTATGACAAGAACCGCAATAATAAGACTATTCTACGCCTGCTAGACTACTGTACTAAGAATAATATTACAGTTCTATTTGGTGAGTACAACCCTCCGACCTCTCCGGGTGGTGAGCGTTGGGATATGTACCAGAGCCAAGAGTGGGTAGAGATGGCAGTTAACTACCTTAACTACCTAGTAGTAGAGAAGGGTATGACCTGTATTAAGTACTACAACTTCTTTAATGAGCCTGATGGTAACTGGGCATCGACAAATGGTAACTACGAGATTTGGTACGATATGTTTATGCGCTTCCACAAGGAGATGACAACTAAGTACCCTGAACTTGCAAAGCAGGTACAACTAGCAGGTCCTGATATCGTTGCTAACTACACTAACCCAGCGTCACAATATGGCCCAGTAGAGTGGGTTAAGGAGACGGCTCTTCGTGCTGACTCTATCGTTGGCCTATATGATATTCACGCATACCCGGGTCAAGTTCAAATTCGCTCGGGCGAGCTTCGCCCACACTATGCAGAGTATAGAGCAGTTGTGCCAAAGGATAAGCCAATCGTACTTGGCGAGGGTGGATATAAGTACCACCACGATGTGCGTGACTCTATCCTACTTAAAGAGTATCTTCGCCGTGCAACCGACCATCCATTCACTAAGGGTTCGGACTGTAATATGCTTGTATATGACTACTTCTATGGCCTAGATATGCCACTACTTGTAATGAATGTTATCAATGTAGGTTACTCAGGTATCGCAGCGTGGATGATGGACGATGCAATGCACTCAAATTGGGACTCAGGCGAGAAGACAGATATCAAACTATGGGGCTTCTGGAATACACTTGGCTCAGACGTATTTAATGATCCATCACAAGAGGAGATTCGCCCATGGTTCTACTCATTCTCACTTATGACTCGTTACTTCCCTGCTGGATGTTCGACAATGGAGATTAAGTTCCCAGAGCTTCACGGACTATACGCTGCGGCAAATATCAATGGCGATGCTAAGACCCTTTCTATCGTAAACTTTAGCGATGAGGACTATACGCTATCACTAGAGGGCTTCGAGATGAGCGGTGCTAAGGAGTATATCTACCAAGAGAATAACATGAAGGTTGACTCACTAGGTCTTCCACTACCTTCAGTAGAGGGAATGGAGATTGCCGAAGGTGAGGTTATCACTATCCCTGCGCAGAGCTTTAAACTTATAACAAACAATAACTATTAATACACAAACGAAGATGAAACTTATTAAATCAGAACTAAACCCAATTCTTTCACCAAATAAGGCTAACGATTGGGAGGATCTAGTAACTTGTAACCCGGGTGCGTGGTATGAGGATGGCAAATTCTATATGCTATACCGTGCAGCAGGTGATGATAAGAATCACGTTATCCGTCTAGGTCTAGCGGTTAGCGAAGATGGATTCAACTTCACCCGTGTATCGGATCAACCAGCACTTAGCCCATCTATAGATGGCGAGGACTCAGGATGTATCGAGGATCCACGTATCGTTAAGTTCGATGACTACTACTACGTAACTTACGCATTCCGTCCAACAGCTCCGGGTCGCTACTGGGAGTTTGGTCACGATGAGGTTGTAGCTGAGAACTATGGCGAAAATGCGCCACGATTTATCAACGACAATATGGCAAATACTGCACTTGCGGTAACCAAAGATTTTCAGAATTGGAGGAGACTAGGTCGTATTACAGACTCGAATCTTGACGACCGTGATGTTATTATCTTCCCTGAGAAGGTAAATGGTAAGTTCGCTATGCTACACCGCCCTAAGGAGTGGATTGGTGAGGAGTATGGCCCTAAGCGTCCAGCTATCTGGATTCGCTTCTCGGACGATATGCTAGTGTGGAATGAGCCTAGCCACCTTCTAATGACAGGTATCGAGGGTACTTGGGAGGAGAAGATCGGCGGTAGCACACCTCCAATCAAGACCGACAAGGGTTGGTTTATGCTATACCACGGTGTTGAGAATGGTGGTCTTGGTTACTACCGTGTAGGTGCTGTTATGCTCGACCTAGAGGATCCAACAAAGGTTATCGCTCGTACAGAGGACTATATTATGGAGCCTGAGTTCGACTACGAAATCGAGGGTTACTACAAGGGTTGTGTATTCCCAACAGGTAATGTTGTGGTAGATGGTACCCTTTATGTTTACTATGGTGGTGCTGATAAGTACGTAGGTGTTGCAACTGCAAATTTCGACGAACTTGTTGATTACGTTCTAAGCCAACCAGTTAAATAATTACAAATATTATGGACTTTGTAAACGCACTAAGCACGCTTGATATAATTATTATCTTTGCCTACTTTGCCTTTATTGTATATGTAGGTTTTAAGTATAGTAAGAGTTCAAGCGCAGAGAGCTACTTTCTGGCGGGTCGTTCGATGACTTGGCCTGTGATTGGCTTTTCGATGTTTGCTGCTAGTATCTCCAGCTCGACCCTTATCGGTCAGGCTGGAGATGCCTATTCTACGGGCATAGCAGTATTTAACTACAACCTCATACCGATGATCATTATGGTCTTCTTTGTGTGGTTCCTCCTTCCATTCTACATCAAAACTAAGGTATATACAGTACCTGAGTTCCTAGGTCGTAGGTTTGGTCAAGGCTCTCGTTACTACTTCTCGGCAGTAACTATTATCGTAAATATCTTCCTAGATGCAGCAGGTGCGCTATATGCAGCAGCGCTTGTTATGCAGCTAATCTTCCCTGATCTTTCGATACTTCAACTCGCAATTATCTTTGCAGTTATCGTGGCGCTATACACAATTCCGGGGGGGCTATCTTCGGCAATACGTGTAGACCTTATCCAAGGTGTACTACTATTTGTGGGTACAATCGTGCTTACTATTATTATTGCAGCGAAGGGTGGTACGGACTATATCATCGATATGATTAGTAACAACGATATTATGACTAGCCTTATAAGAAGCAATGACGACGCCTCAGTGCCGTGGCTTGGACTTATCACAGGTATTCCGATCCTTGGATTCTTCTTCTGGTGTAATAACCAGCAGCTAGTCCAAAGAGCGCTAACGGCTAAGAGTGTTAATGAGGCAAGAAAGGGCGTTATCCTACTTGGTTTCCTTACCCTACTTACTCTATTTGTAGTTGTATTCCCGGGGGTTATGGCTAAGAATTTCTATCCAGAACTTCCAAAGGGTGATATGGTATATGCAACCCTTATCCTTGATATGATGCCAGTGGGGCTCGTTGGTCTGCTTATAGCTGTTATGGTCGCAGCCCTTACCTCATCGCTCAGCGGTCTATTGAACTCCGTAGCAACACTATTTACTATTGACTTCTACTCGAAGATGGCACCAAATGCTAGTTCGAAGAATAAGGTAATGGTAGGTCGTATCGCATCGGGGGTTACACTTATCATTGCAGTTATATGGGCGCCACAGATCGGTGAGCAGTTCGGCTCACTTCTGAAGTACTACCAAGAGATGCTATCGGTTCTTGCTCCTCCAATCGTAGGTGCATTTATCCTAGGTCTATTCTACAAGCGAGTGAATAAGCAAGGAGCATTCTGGGGACTTATGGCAGGTGCAGCACTAGCTGTATTTAACCTAATCTATAAGGTCAATACTGGTGTCTATGTCTTTGGTGATATCCACTTCCTACTAGTAGTACCTTACTACCTATTCTTTAGTATGGCGGTGATGATAGTGGTAAGTTACCTAACTCCAAAGCCAGACTATGTGGCAATCCGCCCATTTATCTGGACTAAGGAGTACTTCCGCGAGGATACCCTTGAGCTTAAGGGTACACCATGGTATAGCAACTATCGCTACTGGTCGTTCCTACTGCTCGCATCTTGTGTTATACTACTAATTCTATTTAGATAGGTATATACCCTTATATATATAGTACCCCTATGCTCTATTGGGTGGGGGTGCTTTTTTTTTAGCTACGTGAACCGTACTATAATCAGGCTTGGTTTGTGCCTTGGTTATATCAAAAGTACGGTAATCACGTAGCTTTTTCTTGTACTGTCATCAAACTATAATTCAATGGCATATTGTTGCAAATGTATTAAGATGATACTAGTAATTATTATGTGTTGCCTCTCTCTCTAGTGAAGAGATGGAATGTTAGAGGTGATTTTCTCCACCTTCTAATCGATAATTTATAGTATTTAGGTTATTTTACTGCTGATTTTTCGGCGTAATAAAAGTATATAAATTATCGTTTAACAAGTAAAAGGAGGGTGTAAGAAGCTATAAAATCAAGCATAAAATATATTATTTTGATATTTTGTAAAAAAGTTAAATTAATGTTAAAATACTGACAATCAATGATTAATGTTGTTGATATAATTTTTTTAGGTATTTTTAATTGTCTTTTTTCAGGTGAAATTTTGCAGAATAAAAAGTTTCTGTTACCTTTGCATGCAAATACAGTTGGGTTGTGTATTCGATGTTTATGAGTTCGGAACATCATTACTGTATTAAAGTAGAAGAAGTGGGGTATAGTGTTATGGTGACATTGCAGATAAATAATCCGCCTAAAATATCCCGTGGAAAAGAAGAAACAACAAAAAATAATTATAAATTAAGTAGCCCCCCAAGCTAGTAACAAAAAATTAAATTTAGAGATGTTATTGAAATCAACAAGACTGTTCTTTATTATAACTCCAATATTAGTGGAGGCGTATAATCAGAAGAGAATGCTAACGGCTCCGTTCCTTTCAGATCTAATGAAGGTCAACAAGAGAGCTCTTACGCCGTCTCTGCATAGACTTATGCAAGTTGGTTTTCTAAGAAGCCAAACTGGAGGAACGAATCCCGGGTTTATCTTCGCAAAAGACCCTAGGCAGATTTCAATAACAGAGGTTGTAATGACACTCGAAGGAGTGAGGCCAATGGATCCGTGTCGAGAACTATTCCCTGAGGCTAACCACACTATTAAAGATGGATGTACATGTCTGCTATGTACTCTTATGAATAAGCAGATAGCACAAGCCGTTGATGTATTTACAAAGATTTCGCTCTACGATCTATACGAAGACGCAGACAAGGAGTATATAAAGGGATTATTACAGTAGAAATTATAAAATTAATTAAATGAAAATGAAATTAACCACAAGAGTCTTAGCGATTCTAGCAGTAGCAGTGGCGCTCCTTGGGTCAGTAGGAAGCGTAAGTGCACAGAGCTATGAAGTTCGCCAAGATACTATCATCAAGGAGGTCGTGACCGAAGAGGAGGTTGTCACAGCCAACCAAGGCGACATTAAGCTTTATTTTAGAATTAATAGCTATAAAGTTGAACCTAACTTTAGCGAGAATGCAGAGCAACTTGCCCTACTAGATTCAATTATGAGTAAAAGGGATGTAACTGTTGGTCTAGACTCAATGGTACTTGTAGCAACAGCATCTGTCGATGGTAATGAGGAGTTCAATAGAAAACTTGCTGAGAACCGTGCAAATAGCGTTAAGGCTTTCCTTGCAGAGCGTTATCCTCAACTATCAGATATGCCATTCAAGGCTACATTCTTCCCAGAGGACTGGGCTGGTCTACGTAGATTAGTTAAAGAAGACCTTAATGTGCCATATCGCACCGAAGTTCTTGAGGTTATCGACGATACAAAGCGTGCTGCTGATAATAAGGAGTGGCTACTTAAGACTATGTATGATAGAAAGCCTTGGAATTATCTTGTTGCAAATATCCTACCAAAGCTTCGTTATGGTGCCTCTGTACTCTTCTACTATAATGTAGATGTGCTTAGGAGAATCGCCTATGAAGAGGAAGTTATCGAGACTAAGATCGAGATCCCACAGCAAGATACAGTAATTATTGCACCGGTAACCCCAGCACCAGAGCGCGAACCATTTGTATTTGCAATTAAGACTAACCTACTATATGACGTGGCACTTAGTCCTAACCTTGAACTAGAGATCCCGATTGGTGATAGATTCTCAATCTCGGCGGAGTATATCTTCCCTTGGTGGAGCAATAATAAGAGTAACTACACCCAAAGAGCAAATATCGGCCACGCAGCAATTACCTACTGGCTAGGTGATAGAGAGGGAAGAGAGAAGCTAACGGGATGGAATATCGGACTATTTGGCGGATATGGCCACTATGACCTTCAGATCTTCGATCCTAAGGGTATCCAAGGTGAGCTTATCAACACTGGTATCTCAGTAGGTTACGCGCACTCAATTGCAAAGAACCTGCACCTTCACTACCAACTAGGCTTTGGTTATATGAGTAGTGACTATAGAGACTACACTAAGATGTGGGATACAAGATTCGGAGATGTTAAGGTATTTGACTACCCATGGGAGGTTAAGCGCCAGACGTGGGTTGGACCAACTCAAGCAGAGATATCTCTAGTATGGATGATTAATTTATAAGAAAAGAATAGGAGATTTATAGAATGAAAAAGATTAAGATAGTATACCTATTCATTGCAACACTTGTCCTTTCAAGCTGTAAGCATGATCACCTCTATTATGCGACAGGAGCAGTAGCTGAGGTACAAGTAAATGTAGACTGGGCACCATCGGTACTAACCCCAAATGGTGTGTCGGCAGTAGCATTTAATTGTGATGGCGGTGAGATTCACACTCAATTCCCAATGCACCGTGTAGGAGAGCCACTTTACCTTTCTCTACCAGTAGGGGAGTATGATATCCTTATCTTCAACAATAGTGAGTCAGAGTACTCAGCGGTTGAGTTTGGTGGATTTGAAAATATCTCATCTGCGCTTGCAGTAGCAAAGGTTAAGGATCCAATTAGAGTTCCATCAAAGACAGATGAAGATAGAGAAGTTGTTATGGACCCAGAGGTCATAGCAAGTACACTACTAAGAAATGTAAAGGTAACCGAAGCTAATATTGAGGTCTACGAAGAGCGCCCTGAGAGTATCAAACCAGCGGAGAAGATCATACTAGATGCAACCCCAGTGAGAAGAGTTCAGACCTTTGTTCTTCAGGCTAAAGTATTTGGAATTAACTTCGCAGCAGGTGCGCCAAGAACATTCTTCAAACACCTAGCAACAGGATACTACCTAGGACTAGAGGAGGTTGACGAGAGACAAATTATGCACGAATTCCTATTCAATAATAGAGAGCTAGAGCCGGGAAGTACCTCAATTGGAACTATCACCCAAGAGTTTACCTCATTTGGACTACTCTCAGATGCCGCAACTGAGTATGTTGTGGATATCGACTTCACTCTACTAGATGGTAAGAAGTACCCAGTGATTGAGACCTTCACTAAGGATAATATCACCACTAAGATTGAAGATGGTATCGAAAAGCACTTTATCTACCTAGAGGTATACCTTCCTGAGGCAGTCGGTGGTACAGATGGATCATTCGACGTAGAGGCCGAAGAGTGGAAGGACGAAGAGATTGCTCTACCGATGTAATAAAAGACTATACACATAGAAAAAATAACCTTAATTTTATTTAAACAAAACAACATGAACAAATTTTTTATCGGAGCTTTAGCTCTTGCAGCTACACTTAGTAGCTGTACTAAATCAGAAGTAATTAGCTCAGAAGCAGAAGTTGCAACCCCAGGCATAATCGGTTTTTCTACCTATGCAAACGCAAATACAAAGGGTACTCCTGTAACTGGTAATGATAACTTTGACGATGTTTACGGTACAACTGGTTTCGCAGTTTCAGCGTACGTTAACAAAGATGTAGCTGGTAGCTTTGATGGCGCATACCTAGGTGAGAATGCTCAAATTCACTACACAACAGATTGGACATACGCAGATGTAAGCCAAGTGCAGTACTGGCCAGATCCAACTTCAAACACTGGTCTAGACTTCTATGCAGTTGCTCCTTTCGGCACAACTCACACTATCACTCGTGCAGGTGGTCTTACAATTGAGAACTACACAGTATCTACTACAGATATCGACTCTCACGAGGACCTAATGTATGCAGCTTCAGGTAACCAAATCCTAGGATCAGGTCTTGTATCAGCAGATGGTGAAGTATCACTACACTTCAAGCACGCACTTACTCAAGTTCGCTTTACAGGTTCTGTAGTATCTGAGAAGCTATTTGTAGAGGTTAAGAGTGTTTCTATCCACAACATTAACACTGCAGGTAACTTTACTCTTGCAAGTGGTGCAACTACTTCAGATGCAGCAGGTTCAGCAGTAGGTGCTTGGACTTCAAGCACTCCGGGTTCTTACACTTCAGCTCAAGCAGATGTAGTTACTATGTCTAATGGTACTGTTAAAGTTCTTTCGAACGACGATACTCCAATGATGCTTATCCCTCAGGAGCTTACACCTATCACAGCTGGTACAGCTGTAGCAGGCGCATCAGGTTCATACGCTGTAATCGAGTGTAACGCTTATGTACTTGACCCAGCAGACGATCCAGCAACAGCAGATAGAATCTACCTAATGGGTTCAGAAGGTGTATATGAGAGTGCAGTAGCTCCACTTACTGACGGTGTAGATGGTGCAGGTTCACTATGGCAAGGTGGTAACATCGTTACTTACAACATCGGCTTTACAGGTGGTTACGATGAAGATGGTAACAAGAACCTAATCGAGATTACATTCAGTGCAACTGCAGATGGCTGGGATAGCGTTAATGGCTCAGTTAATATGTAATAAACCATTGTAGGCCCCCCTCCTACAATATATAATCTATGGGTAGCTGATACCTGCCCATAGGTACAATTTATCAAAACAATAGGATAATTATTTATATAAAAATATAAACTTGAATGATGAGAAAATTATTATTATTAGCGGTTATTGCCCTTACGGCTTGTACTGCACATGATCTCACTGTTGAGCCAACTCCTACTCCAGAGGTAGAGTATGATGGTCTGATGAGGTTTAGTGCTGCATCTCAAGATGCGGAAGAAGCTACAAGAGGTGCTATTATGGATGACAGTAACCTAAATTCATTTGCTGTATTTACGGCTATGACCTACGATGTGGCTAAGGAGAATGCAGGCGAGGCTGATGCTTCGGTTGATTTTGATCCAGCTCTACACTCAATGAACTGGATGTATAATGCACATATCTCTAAGGAGAGTGGCCAGTGGTTATATAAAGCCCCTCTTTCAGGTATCACAGAGCGTTACTACAAGTACTGGAAGAGCAATGCAAACCACTCATTCTTTGCTGTTGCGCCATATAACGTAATTGGTAATAACATCCTTACTGAAGGCGAAACTATCGATGCTCTACATAGAGCAGCACTTAGCCCGGGGTTAGATGAGGTAGGTACACCTACACTTAACTTCGCAGTACCTCAAAACTCTATTGTGAATACTGTAGATATGATGGTTGCGATGCAGACCAATGTTGGTGGTGTTGATACAGATCATGTAGCGCCTGATTTCGATGGTGTTGTAGATCTAGAGTTTAAGCACGCACTATCGCAAGTAGCCTTTAACGTCAAACTAACTGAAGAGGCGGCAAATTACCTTGCAGGTCGTGGTGATTTCACTGGCTCGGCAGCTGCTTACTCGGGAACAAAGATTACACTTCACGGTCTTGGTTTTATCGGTCTTCAACAGTCTGGTACACTAAACTTTAATGTGAATTACGATCCAACTCAGCCAGAATCAGAGAGCAATAAGATGTTTAACTGGACTCACTCTTCAGCGGCAACAGATGGTGTAATTCAGTGGACATATGATGAGCTAGCGGTTTGGAAGGATGAGGCTAATGTATTCTCGCCTTCAAATGCAGATATGACTCTACAAGCGATCCCATCTAGCCTAGATGGTGCAGCAGGTAGTGTAGAGCACGTGGCTATGATGATTCCACAGAAGATAAACTCGAATGTAGTACTAGCCCTTGCCTTTGACCAAGTAGTGGAAATTGCGGGTACTACCGGCGGAGAGCAAGTTGTACCTAAGGATGTTCGTGCATTTATTAATGCTACACCAGAGACTTCTGTTCTTGACGAGCTACTACCGGGAATGAGACACACATTCAATATTACCCTTGACTTTAGAAATGGTAATGTGGCGATGTCAGTTGATGCTACTATCTCTCGATGGGAATCTGAAACTATCGACACAGGTATTGATGGAGGTTACTTCGATATAGTTGACAATCAGCGTTCATTCTATATGGAGGAGGGTAGCACAGAGTATCTACCAATAAGATATGAGACTGACTTTGAGATGCGTTTTGATCTTATTGAGAACATCGGTACAAAGTTTGATGGAGAGCTAGGATTCAATCCAATAGCGGGTGAAATTCTCTATAAGCAGCCAGCAGGAGGACTCGCAGCGCATGGTTACTACGATATTCTTCACTTTACAATATTTGGTAGAGTATTTGAACTATATGTCTTCACTGGTAAGACTAACTTTGATGATGCTGTAAATGGAGTAACTATCACTTCGGGTAATAGTGTAACAGTGCCATATACCTCTGACTACCTATTTGGTTCGTTATTCGACTACGATCCTGTAACTCCGGGCGATCAACCATTCCCATATCCACTAACAGCACTGCTGAACTATAGAACACAGAATGGTGGAACTGTAGACTTTGACTTTGTAAACCAAGAGGCTACATACACCAAACCAGATAACGATAATATCAACTCGGATGTTGTAACAATATATATCGCAGGTGTGACCTATAACATCCCTGTATATTGGGGTCACTTTAGCCTAACTGATGCTCCTGTAGATAGTCCAACGGCATACTCGGTGACTATGGACTCTCAATCCAATACAATTGAGATACCATATGATACTAACTATCAGCCATATGAGATTAAAGCCTCTACTGATAACCCGGGTAAGGGTCTTGTGACAATCGATGGTGTAAATAAGAAGATTATCTATACCTCAACATCACTTGAACTAGGACAGGACGTTGTGAATATAACAGTTGGTGCAACTACCTACAAAGTGGAGGTTAATATGGCATACATCAAGTTAGCAGATGGTATCGCTGATCCAGAGTTTAACCTAGATGCAGCGACAGCTAAAGTTACAGTTAATATGGAGACTAACCTAACTAGCCTAACTGGAGCTACATTCCTACCTGAGAATCCAGACTCTTCTAATACTCCTAGTGCACTTAGTGCCCCAGTGGGTGGAGTGTCAGAGTTTACACTAACATATCACAGAGCAGGTGGTGATGCAGGTACCAATGCCGATAGAGTAATCGCTAAACTTGCAAATCGTGAATTTACCTATGTAATCGTATATTAAACAAATAATATGAAAAGAGTATTTAATTTTTCGGCACTTTTGCTAATGGTACTAGCTGTAGTTGGCTGTACTAAGTATGATGAGTTTGCCACTAATGATGGTGGTAGCGTAAGTACTAATGACGGAACTATCAGACTTGAGATCAATACAGATGCGCTTGGCTTTGGTCAGAGTGAGATAACTACACGTGCTGGTAGATCTCTATCTATTGAAACTCCTAGAGAGCTACAGCTTAAGAATATGAAGGCGCTTGTATTTGAGATTAATCCTACAACTCCTAATGACCTAACAACAACAAGACTTCGTCAGGTAAAGGATGTTGTAAAGGACTATATCGGTGGATTAGAGAAGTACTTTGTTGTACTTGAGCCATATGATGGACCTGTACTTATTATGGGTGTTGCCAATGCGACTCCTGAGAAGTATGAGGAGCTGCTAGGTTACCAAGATGGTGCAAACTATGTGCCGGGTTACGTTAAGGTAGACCAAGATGGTATTGTTATCGAAGGTGACTATAGCTATACTGAATTCCTAGAGGATGCGGTTATGCCGTACAACAACTACGATTCAGCTGGCCAGCCAACTATTGCTACAGATGTACTTAGAAATACAGCCGATGGATGGCTTCCTATCTACTCACTACCATTTACGCTAAATAAACTAGATGATGCAACAGTTACTGAGTGGGATAGACTCAATGACCTAGTAGTACTATTTGGTTACTCGCGTATCGACCTTACTATTGGTAGCGGAGTTACTGGAATTGAGCTTAAGAGTATGAATGCTATTGGTGCGCCAAACCTACCTCCTAACCCACTTACTGGTGCGACAGAGGGTGAGCGTATCGATACTGACCCTGTATATTCGTCGAATAACACCCCTCAGATTACACTTCCTGATGGAACTATACTTGCGGCGTATCCAACAGGTATTGATGAGACTAACTACAAAACTCGCTATATTCAAGGTCTTTACATTCAGCCTAATGGTGCAGTAGAGAGTCTTCCGGGTGTGGCGGCAGAGTTTGACCCTGTCTACCTTGTATTCGAGACGCTACATGATGGTGAGCCTAGATTCTACAAAATTCTACTTATCTATGATGATGAGGAAGGTAACCCAACTTATGAACTTAAGAACAACATTAGGTATCTAGTTAATGTCTCTAAGATAAATACACCGGGTTACACTAGCTATGAAGATGCATATTCGGGACCTCCATCAAACATTACCTATACAATCGATGTGGATGATCAATCTGCAAATGTTATTACCAATGGGCAGTACTATGTAGGTGTTGAGAGTGATGAGTATAATGTTGACCTTATTACATACGATAGTAATATGGCAAACATTAATCAAGACTACGTAGTTCAGACAAATGTTAATAATGATATTACTTGGACGGTAGACAACCTAAACCAGAGAGCAACTGTTACAGTTCCGTTTAGCTACCTTGGTGGTAAGTTCTCTGGAGACCTTGGAGCCGATAGCCTTGAAGTAGGTCAGGTTACTGCAGATATGCTACTGACTAAGGAGATCATAGCACTAGATGAGGATAAGGGCGTTAGTTGGAAGTATGGTGGATACTTTAATGATCTAGGTCTACCAGTACCAGCAGGCGTTGGCCAAGAGGAGATGTGGAAAGCGGACTTTGGTAACTACTACATCTATGTCACTATCCCATTCTCGGTAAGTAAGACCTCGCTAGAGATTCGTATTGGAGAGCTTATGCGTACAGTTGAGTTTAACCTAAATAAGACTATTGTAACTGACTACTCTAATCAATCGGTTGTAAACAAACTTGTGATGGGTGATGAGCTAGTGAGTGCTCCATCGTCGGTGGCGAACTCATATATCCTTAATCCAGTAGCTCTTGATGATAATGAGTACTACATTCCTGTGGTTGAACGCATTAGAGCTTATTGGGGAGAGTATGCAGGGACGAAGAACTTAGATGTAATTCCAACAGCTGATTGGACTAACAATG
Source organism: uncultured Rikenellaceae bacterium (assembly GCA_964369485.1). Lineage (GTDB taxonomy): Bacteria > Bacteroidota > Bacteroidia > Bacteroidales > Rikenellaceae > Mucinivorans. The sequence goes on from CAYJFH010000001.1 coordinate 66,675, forward strand.
ATACTTACAGTGTAGATGTTTCGTGGACAGATGGTGATATCAACCACTTCCAAACGGGTGCGAATAAAGTATTCGCAGTTGAGAAGGCAGTATCTCCATCGGGTCAGAATGCTATCTTAGTTAAGTTTGATGGCGGCGAGAACCCAGCTTTACTTCACCAAAACTTTGTTGTGAATGTAAGTAATAAGACTACAGGTCAGATACTATGGTCATGGCATATGTGGGTGACAGACTACAACCCATATATCACTACTACGGGAGAAGTTCCATCGCCAGCTCCATCTTCGGCAACTGCCGTAATGGGTGGTAATGTTCAGAAGTATGGCGGAGATATCTGGACTGCAAGTGGAATATACGCCAATAGTATGATTATGGACAGAAATATCGGTGCTATGAGTAGTACTCAGAACTCACCAAGTCAGAAGGGTTCACTATACTTCCAATATGGACGTAAAGACCCATTCCCGGGAACAACTGGTGTGATGTTCGATGGTAGCTCTATGTACCTAAATGGCGCTTATAACCATAAACTAGCAACTGCGACTGTGGATAACTTTGACCCAGTGGTGCTAAATCCTACACAGATGATACCGTTCCAACTACCAGCTGGAAGTCCAAATCTGTCATGGTGTACTACAATCGTATCGGACCAATATATCTGGCAGGACTACAAATCATCGTCTAGTAACAATGCTAAGTCGATATTTGACCCATCGCCACTAGGTTGGATGGTAGCAACAGATAACGTATGGCCAAATGCAGCAGCAGTTTTCCCTAAGGTGGTGATGGTTGGCGTAGCGCTTACTGCAGGTAACTTTACTATGCCGCTTGAAGATGGTACAGAAGTTCTATACTATGGTGACCTACAGTCAATTGAGCCTAAAAGTGGTAAATTTAATCAGAAGTACAACTTCCTATGGTCAGCATCGGCAGCATCTTCAAGTACTGCTAATGGACTTAAGTATGGATCAGTTGTAGCAACATTTATCGACTTTATGGATGGAAATAAGGTTAAACCGGGTTACGGCTCAGCATTTAGAGGCGAGGGCGTTCCAGTTCGATCAATCAAAGAGATTCTATAGACTATAATTTAATGTGAAAGTTATTAAGAAGAGAGTGTGAATTATAGTTTATGAAAAATCCCCGAGATCCTTGCGGTCTCGGGGATTTATTTTGTATAGATAGTCTTGATTATATGTTATGGATCTATAACACTCGGGCCTTAAAACCGCCCTTCTTTGCCTCTCTGTAGCGATCTTCGATGGTAGAGAAGTCAACTATATCCCAAATCTTAGATAGGTGTTCAGATCGTCTATTTTGATAGTCTAAGTAGTAGGCATGTTCCCAAACATCGATACCTAGTAGTGGAATGCGCTCGCTTCCTAGTGGGTTTCTTGCATTAGGAGTAGAGAGAACCTCTAGCTTGCCGTTGTTATTTACTGTGAGCCACACCCATCCTGAGCCGAATTGAGCCGCTCCAGCCTTCTCGAATATTGCTTTGAAGTTCTCTAGCGACCCGAAGTCTCTATTGATACTCTGCTTTAGTTCGCCAGTTGGACGCTTCGAGCCCTTTGGGTTAAGTGTGTTGAAGTAGAGTAGGTGGTTCCACGCCTGCGCAGCATTGTTATAGATAGCTCCGTGAGGTGCGGCTAGGCATATCTCTTCGAGTGTCATGGCCTCGTAGTCTGTGCCATTTGCCAGCGAGTTTAGCTTATTGAAGTAGCCTGCTAGGTGTTTGTTCCAGTGTAGGTCTACAGTCTCACTACTGATAGTAGGCTCTAGTGCGCTAGTGCTACTATATGGAAGTGGTGGTTGCTCAAAGGTAGGGTTCTGTGCTAACGAGCTGAGCGGTAGGAGTGAAAGTACTCCCATTAGGATCATTTTTTTCATTTTGTTTACTCTTTTTTTAGGTTATTTAGGTGAATGTCAATTGCTTTAACTGAGATGTTAATCTCCCATATCATAATCATAAGCGAGATGGCTAGGAGTAGCAGTGCGAATCCAAATAGCCACTCTGCAATTCCCTGTTCGGAGATATACATAAGGAGCATTGCCACAACGCAAAAGAGTAGTGAGCTGATACCGAATACTTGCATCGCTTGTGTTAGGCGGAGTCTCTTCCTTAGGTTGGCTATCTGTTGCATATATGCGCTATTTGGATCCCTCTCGTGTTCCTTCTTTAGCCCTCGAACCACCGCCGCATATGAGAGAAATCTGTTGGTGTAGGCTAGTAAAATTAGTGAAATTGCTGAAAAAAGCAATGATGGAGTAGTAAGTTCTAACATTTTTTATTAAATATTTTTTACTCAATAATAATTTATATTCACACAAAGGTATCATTTTTTTATCAACTTACCAATTTGTAGGCTCACTTTGAGTGTATATTCTTATCATTAAAGTATTACCATTGTATTAGGGTTAATATTCAGATTATGAGTATAATGATGTGTTTTTTGTGGCTTTGGTGGTTTAGATGTTTAAATAGTATTATATAAGTGATCAGATTATACCATAATGACACTATTTTGTAGAGTTAAAATATAGGTAATTTCCATTGTAAATAACTGAAAATCAGAATAAAATAAAACAGTTATTATTTGTTTTACAGAATGTTTTTTATTATCTTTGTTACAAAGAAAAAAGTATCCGATGACTTCAGGCGATATAGTGTCATTAAAATTCTGACTCTCTATCCAACCTCCTCTCTTCAGATCGTGGTGATTAAAGTGAAAGAAACCATTAATGGTGTTTGCTTAGAATGGTCCCTTAAGATTTGAGCTCTCTATGCAGATTGCTCTGCAACTTAGGAGCGCTTACTTAGATGTACCAAATTACTAACACCCCCCAAAGAGTAAACCATCATGAAGGGCATTATTATCAAAATAGGAGCAGTACTACTACTCTTTGTCATAGCACAATATATCCTTGCGCTATTTGGAGTTATTGCGATTTACCTACCACCTCTAACCGTACTATTCAAAGTCTCGTTAGTAGTTGCGTCATTCTTTGCAGGTGTGCTTGCAGGTCTATCGCTAATGAAGGAAATACCATATAATTGGCGAGTGCATAGCTTTAATATAGCAGTTATAGTGCTACTTGTTACATTTGTACTAGATCTACTAACAGATGTTCCCGCTAGGCTATTTATCGTGATTATATATATCGCAGTTCCATTCTTCTATGGACAGAGATATGTACTCCGCAGGCCTAGGTCATATAATTACGTAGAGACTCGTAGCGACGAGGAGATGTTCGAGGAGCTACTCGATGGAACTAGAGAGATTACCGACGACCAAGTATATAGCTGTAAGACACATATCGTTGCACTCTTCCTAAACTGTGCAATGGATATCGAACAGATAAGGGCTACAGTTGGAGGTACTATCATTGAGTTTCAAGTCTACCTATCTAGCCGCCCAAATAGGTGGCAACTCCAGAGACTACGCACAATGGTCAATAGATACTACCGTGTGGTAGAGACTAAACCTAAGTGTATCTCAATTGAGATTCCATATAGTATCCGTAGGCCATTCTCACTGGAGGCTGCACTAAAGAGCCGTGCATTCTATGACTCTAAGGCTACAATACCGCTGATTATCGGTAGTAGCTCGGAGAGTAGTGTAATTATTGCTGACCTATGTAAACTGCCTCACCTTATGATTGCAGGTGGTAGCAACCACAGTAGACTCAGAATACTATCAATATTCTCGGCAACTCTGCTCAACCTAAAGAGCAAGGAGCGACTAAAACTATACTTTGATGGCGCTGAGAGTACATTTAGTGAGCTACACCCCGATATACTATTTGCTGGCAGTAGCCTTGAGGCCGTTGTCGATGAGATGAATAGGCGTAGGGAGGTGCTCAAACAGGCGGGCTGTAAGACAATTGATAACTACAACTCACAGAGTAACCACCCGCCACTACCATATATCATCGTTATCACTTCGTGTGATGTAGATTGCGGTGCACTGTATAGTAGGCTAGAGACTATATCGGTTAGTGGCCCTGAGACAGGTATGCACATCATCATAGCAATTGACGACTTTGCATCGCTAAGCCAAGAGGTGCTAAACCAATTCCCATCTAGATTAGTACTTAAGGTTGAGACTGAACTCGAATCGCAACTGATACTAGGCGAACCCGGTGCAGAGAAGCTAATCGATAGCGAAGATGCACTATTCCTTACCCCTGATGGAATCGAGCGAGTACAGTGTACAAGCTCTATACCTAGAGGTAAGCCGCAAGATCCATCCTAGACCATAGATCCACTCTATTGAACATACAGTGTGTAAAATATGAGGAGAGGAAAGAGGGAGAAGGAGCGAGAGAACCGCAGCGAAATGAAGACGAAGGGGACGAGAGAAGAGAAAATTACACGGAGGTGAAGAGGAAGAAGAAGAGACCTATTGAAGTGTAAATGAGAAGGAGACACTAAGTTATTTAGAACTTAGGTCTCCTCTCTGATTTTATTGGGGGTGTAGTATTAGAATCGTTTAGTATAGCTGTGGCAATATGGGGTCTTGCCGCTCTTTTGGTAGTACTCTTGGTGGTAATCCTCGGCAGGGAAGAACTCCGTAGCTTGCGTTACTTTAGTGGCAACATCGTAGCCCTTTAGCTGTAAATGTAGTATTAACTCCTTTGCGACATCTCGCTGATTGTCATTGTGATAGAATATCTCCGAGCGATACTGCTCTCCAATATCTGGGCCTTGGCGGTCTATATGTGTAGGGTCGTGAATCTCGAAAAATAGCTTTGTGAGTGTGCGGTAGTCTACCACCTCGGGGTCAAATGTAACGCGAACTGCCTCGGCGTGGCCAGTAGTGCCGCTACATACCTCTTTGTAGGTTGGATCTTTGAGCTCTCCACCGATATATCCAGACTCTACCGATATTACGCCCTCTTGTCGCTTCATTAGGTGTTCTACGCCCCAGAAGCATCCGCCAGCGTATATTGCAATCTCCTTCATAGTTCTTAATTATTAGGGGTTTTAATGGTTAAATGTAGAGTCAAATATAGATAAAAAAAAGGTCACAGACAATACTCTGTGACCTTTTTTGCGGTAAAATCCTCCCAAGAGGATTTAGCTCTATTTGTTGTGAAGGTGAACATCCATTTGTGGGAATGGGAAGCTGATACCCTCTTTATTAAATCTTGCGTAGATCTGCTCGTTGATGTCGAATAGAACTGTCCAGTAGTCCACTGAATCACACCAAGCTCTAACTGTAATGTCAACAGAGCTGTTGCCAAGCGAAGTTAGCGCAATAAAGATCTCCTCGTCGCTCTTCACTAGTGGGTGTTTGCTCACTACATCGCGAATAACTGCCTCAACTTGTGTGTAGTCGCTACCATAAGCCACGCCGAATGTCCATGCTGGACGACGAGTAGGCTCCTTAGAGAAGTTATTGATAGAACCAGTTGAAAGTGGACCGTTAGGGACAATCACCTGCTTGTTGTCAATAGTGTTAATTAGCGTACTAAATAGTGAGATCTCCTTAACTGTACCAAGGTAACCTTGAGCCTCGATAACATCACCAACCTTATATGGCTTAAGGAATAGGATAAGTACCCCGCCAGCGAAGTTCTGAAGTGTTCCGCTCAGCGCCATACCGATAGCAAGACCGGCAGATGCAAATATCGCTACGAATGATGTAGTGTTGATTCCAAGTACACCGATGATAGTGAAGATAAGAATTACATTAAGCACGATGCTTGTAAGGCTGTAGATAAACTTCTCTAGTGTAGTCTCAACGCCATTCTTTGCAAAGGCTTTTTGCATCACTCTCTTGATGCGTTTGATAATCCAGCGCCCTACAAAGTATATTACGACTGCTAGTAGTATATTAGCAAGGATTGAAGCTACTCCAGTAAATGCCCATGAAATAAGGTCTTCAACTGGCATAGTTGTTACCTTTTCGGCAAATTCAAAGATCTGTTCGTGAATGGCTTTGTTTGCAGTAGAATCTGCTGCAACTGTATCTGCCACTGCTGCTGTAAGTGGTAAAATAGGCATTTTTTCTAAGTTTTAAAGTGTTAAATTTTCGGTGCAAAGTTAATAAAAAATAAGATATTATAATTATATTCGTTAAATTAGCGCTCTAATTATTAATAAAATTTATTAAATGAGATACTTCATCTTTGCAACCTCTATGCTACTTATGCTATCGTGTAGCGGTGGTGAGCAGCTTCGCTTAATTATTGGAACCTCGACAGATGGCACAAGCGAGGGTATCTATACCTATACCTTTGATAGCTCAACAGCTAAGGTTGTACCATCATCGATGGCTACTATCCAGAACCCTACATTTATGGCACAATCCGAAGATGGTAGACATATATATAGCGTCTCGGAGCTTGATTCACTGAGTGCTGAGGTCGTAGGCTTTCACTATGATTATAATACGAATAGCCTAAAGGAGCACTCACGCCAAAAGATATACGATGCCTACCCTTGCCACATTATTGCAGGGGATGACTTTATTGCTACTGCAAACTATGGGGGTGGGAGTATTACTACACTTCCACTTGATCGTAGTGGGGATATAGATATCTCTAAGCTCTACTCAATTAGCTTTAGGGATGGAGAGGGAGCTTCGCATCTGCACTGCTTAGTTCAGCGTGATAGTACTATCTATGCCACGGATCTTGGTAAAGATATGATATATCAATTTAGAAGAGATGGTCTAGATCTTCGAAGTGTTGCGGCCACTAAGACCCCAAAGGGAACGGGCCCTCGCCACCTAACCCTTAGCCCAGATGGTAAGCGTGCATACCTGATAGGAGAGCTATCGGGGAGGGTTATAGTATATGATATAGATAGTAGTGGCGCACTTGTAGAGTCGAGTAGTGCGGTCTCGGATAGTGTTGGTGGCGGAGGTAGTGCCGATATACATATCAGCTCTGATGGGAAGTTTCTATACGCTAGCAACCGCCTGAAGAGTGATGGTATCTCTACATTCTCTATTGATAGCAGAAGTGGCGCACTTACCAAGATTGACTATACCCTAACTGGTATCCACCCTCGAAACTTTACCCTTAGCCCAGATGAGGCCTACCTACTTGTGGCTTGTCGTGATAGCGATGTAGTGCAGATATATAGCCGCAATACTGAGACGGGGCTACTAAGTTATATGGGTGAGGAGTTCGATATAGAGCTATCGAGGCCTATGTTCGTTAAGTTCCTAAATGCTCCAATAGAGGCTATAGATTAATCTCGCCTAGCAGGTGGATTCCGACTGCTGATAGTAGCAATAGAATATAGATAAAGTTTGTAAATAGCGTTGGGCGTGAACCTGCAAAGTAAGTTGGGATGATAACAGATAGCGGTAGAGCTAGTATCGGAACCATAATTAGCGAGCGCACTGGCGATACATACACAACAGCAGTCGCCCAGAGGGTAAAGGTCAAAAAGTATGTAAATGACAGCCTAGAGTATCGCTTGTAGTAGCGTCCCTTGCGAGTGAATCTAATAATGGCAAGGATAAGGAGTAGTGCACAGATAGCCGAGAATACCAATCTTGTGATAATAACGCTATGTAGCGCTGCAATTTTAACTGTACCATCGCTTAGTGTTAGCGCCTTGGTGAATAGTTCCCACTGTGTGGTAGTGTCACCTCCCGTGGCCCATAACGCAAAGAAGTATAGCGCAACTGGTAGCGTAGCGGCAACAATAGCTGTGATCCATTCTCGAATATCTAGGAGTCTAAAGAGCGATAGCGCCACAAATATTAGTGGAATAAAGTATGCCGACGGAGGGAATATAAGGGCCGAAATACCAAAGTATAGAGCCGATGAGAATATATTACGTGTAGCTAGGGTCTTGAATCTATAGCTACGTATTGCCTCGGACGAGGCCAGCGCAAGTAGTAGCGAGCTGAGTAGTGGAGCGATGCTCTGCGAGCTGGTAAATACCGAAGAGCTAATCAGAACATAGATAACACTTGGCATATAGCTCCTCTCTAGGTACATTACCTCTCGAACCGCTATACGAGCTACAACCAGCGAGTTGAAGAACATTAGAATCGCCCCAATCATCCGTGCAATAGAGTCTATTCCAATGGAGTGGAATAGATCGTTAACTAAGTTCCACCTATCCCCAAAGACATTTTCGGGGATAGATTGAACTTCGATTGCGGATGTATCTCCCCACCAAAACAGAGCTACTAGCAGTGCGCTATATAGTATAGTCGATAGGAGTGAGGAGCGTGTAATATCCATACTTTAAAGTAATACTAGATAACTGTGATAAGGAAGTAGTTCTTCTTGCCTCTCTGCACAAGTAGGTATCTGCCAGCGATAAGCTTAGAGCTATCTACTGTTAGTTCAACATCTGTCACCTTCTCGCCACAAAGTGACACTCCGCCACCTTGGACAGTTCTACGAAGGTCGCCCTTAGATGGGAAGATAGAGGTAAGTTCGGCTGCAAGGTTGATAAATGAACAACCTAGATCTGAGGACTTAATCTCAAATTGAGGCACACCCTCAAATACATCTTTGATAGTTGCCTCATCAACAGATGCAAGGGCTGTAGCTCCACCTCCAAATAGTATTGAGCTAGCTGCAACGGCTCTATCGTAGTCCTCGCGGCTATGGATCATAACTGTAAGCTCCTCGGCAAGGCGCTTCTGTAGCGCACGGCGGTGTGGTTCAGCTCTATGTTCCTCTACAAGCGAAGCAATGGTCTGCTGGTCAAGTAGCGTAAAGATCTTGATATATTTTTCTGCGTCTTGGTCAGAGGTCGATAGCCAGAATTGGTAGAACTTATATGGCGAGGTGTAGGCAGGCGATAGCCATATATTTCCACTCTCGGTCTTACCGAACTTAGTGCCGTCTGCCTTTTTGATAAGTGGGCAGGTGATAGCATAGGCCTCACCCCCTAGTTTACGACGGATAAGTTCAGTGCCAGTAGTGATATTTCCCCACTGATCCGAACCGCCTAGCTGTAGCTTACAACCTCTATGTTCGTAGAGGTGTAGGTAGTCAAAGCCTTGGACTAGCTGGTAGGTAAACTCTGTGAATGACATACCCTCGCCCTCGCCCGAGAAGCGCTTCTTTACCGAATCCTTAGCCATCATATAGTTAACTGTAATGTGCTTGCCGATATCACGGATAAAGCCTAGGAACGATTGCTCCTTCATCCAGTCGTAGTTATTTACCATCTCGGCTCTATTCTCCGCATCGCTATCGAAGTCGATTAGCTTTGATAGTTGCTCTTTGAGGGCTGCTTGGTTGTGAGCAAGTGCAGCCTCGTCAAGCAGGTTTCTCTCTTGGCTCTTTCCGCTAGGGTCGCCAATCATACCAGTAGCGCCACCAACAAGGCATAGGGGTTTATGGCCGCAACGCTGTAGGTGCTTTAGTAGCATAACGCCCACAAGGTGACCGATGTGGAGTGAGTCGGCAGTAGGGTCGATACCTAAGTATGCCGTTGTCATCTCCTTCTCTAGCTGCTCCTTAGTTCCGGGCATAATATCTTGGATCATACCTCTCCAAGTTAGTTCTTCTATAAAATTCATTTTTTATATCTATATTTGTAAAAGTAATTAAAGCACAAAGATAGTAAAAATATGGCTAAAGTTAAAAAAGCATTTTTCTGTAATAGTTGTGGTGCAGAGAGCCCTAAGTGGTTCGGTCGCTGTACCTCTTGTGGTGAGTGGAATAGCTGTGTGGAGGAGGTAGTAAGTAGCAGTAAGGATCAGGGCTATAGTAGTGTTGTGGCATCGCAGAGGGGTGCAAATCGTGCCGTGGCGGTTCAGGATGTAGTTCAGGGCGAGATTGTGCGTACCTCTATGGGTTATAGCGAGGTAGATAGGGTGCTGGGCGGTGGTCTAGTGCCGGGCTCGTTGGTGCTTATAGGTGGCGAGCCGGGTATCGGTAAGTCTACCCTTGCACTGCAAGTGGCACTCCATAAGGAGGACTTCAAGGTGCTATATGTGTCGGGCGAGGAGAGCCCAGAGCAGATTAAACTCCGTGCCGAGAGGATCGGCATCCGTAATAAGGAGTGCCTACTCCTTGCCGAGACTATGGTCGAAAATATTATACTTCAGGCCTCGGAACATAACCCAAAACTGCTAGTTATCGACTCAATCCAAACACTATATAGCGAGAGAGTGGAGAGCTCGCCGGGGAGTGTGTCGCAGGTTAGGGAGTGTTCGGCTATGCTTATGAAGTTTGCAAAGCAGAACTCAATTCCTATATTTATCATAGGCCATATCACCAAGGAGGGCTCAATTGCAGGGCCAAAGGTGTTGGAGCATATTGTAGATGTGGTCTTTCAGTTCGATGGAGATAGTAGCACCTCATTTAGGATACTTCGCTCGATAAAGAATCGCTTTGGGGCTACCTCCGAAATTGGAGTATTTGAGATGCGAGGCGATGGCCTAAGGGAGGTTAGCAATCCGAGCGAAATATTTATCCCCCAACATAGCGAGCCACTCAGTGGTATCGCCATAGGGGCAGCAATGGAGGGCGCACGCCCATACCTTATCGAGACCCAAGCACTAGTCTGTGCAACTGGATATAGCGTGCCGCAACGCTCCTCAACGGGATTTGACTATAAGAGAATGGGTATGTTAATTGCCGTTCTTGAGAAGCGATTAGGCTTTAAGTTAGGCCAAAAGGATATGTTTTTGAACCTCGTCGGTGGCTTTAAGGTGGCCGATACGGGGTTAGACCTTGCCTTTGTAGCCGCCATTATTAGTAGTACACTCGATATAGCGCTCGATGACTCAATATGCTTTGCGGGCGAGGTTGGCCTTAGTGGCGAGGTACGCCCAGCTATGCGCACAGTGGAGCGTGTGGCCGAGGCATCACGCATCGGTTACAGTACTATTGTGGTCTCAAAGTATGCCCAAAAGGCTATCGAAGGGGCTCTAAAGGGATTGAA
>CAYJFH010000002.1:0-56211 GCA_964369485.1 uncultured Rikenellaceae bacterium
AAGAGAGTCGCCCCGCAAGTTTTATAGTATGATTACCTCTATAGGGTCTCTTGCCACCTCCAAGCGCTAAGTAGTGTATCGCCTAGGGTGCGCTCTGCTCTCCAGCCAAGCTCCTCGTTCGATAGGGTAGTCTCTGCCCAAATTTTAGCGATGTCGCCAGCTCTACGCCCAACGATCTTATGTGGCACCTTAACGCCCGTAACCCTCTCGAACTCTGAGACAATCTCAATCACCGAAACACCACGGCCAGTACCCACATTAAATATCTCATAACCCTCCTTCTGCTTACGGTCAACCATACGGCTAACAGCAGATACGTGTGCCCTTGCAAGGTCTACAATGTCGATATAGTCACGAATTGCGCTACCATCCTCCGTGTCGTAGTCATCGCCAAAGATGCTAAGCTCCTGACGGATACCTGCTGCAGTCTGAGTTACATATGGGATAAGGTTTGCTGGAACACCAAGGGGTAGTTCACCGATAAGCGCACTTGGGTGAGCACCTACTGGGTTAAAGTAACGAAGTGCAATTGCCGAGAAGTTATCGTAAGCCTTAACGCACTGCTCGATAATATCTTCACTCGCCTGCTTAGTGTAGCCATATGGCGACTCTGCTGCCTTACGTGGGGTAGCCTCGGTCACTGGCAGCACATCTGGCTGACCATATACTGTACACGACGAAGAGAAGACAAGGTTCTGTACGCCATACTCACGCACAAGCTCGATGATAACCATTAGCGAATCTAGGTTATTTCTTAGATACTTTAGCGGGGCTCCTACCGACTCACCAACTGCCTTATGGGCTGCAAAGTGAATTACAGCGTTAATTTCGTAGCTCTCGAATATCTTGCGCATCGCTGCCTCATCACAGCAGTCTGCTCTGTGGAAGTCGATAGAGCGCCCAACGATGCTCTCAACTCTCTCTATAACACTAAGTTCTGAGTTGCAGAGATTATCAACAACTACTACGTCATATCCTGCTTCAATTAGTTCAACTGTGGTGTGCGATCCGATATATCCTGCGCCACCTGCAACTAGTACACGTCCTTTCATTTTTTGGAAGATTTTAGTTTTTAGATTCCGTTAGAATATGACAAATGTACAAAATTTGCGAAGAAAGAAACAATAATTTTAAGTTTTTTACATTTTTGATATAACTTTATATAAAAATAGTGGTGAAAAATTTGGAAGTTACTATAGTAAGTAGTACTTTTGTAGAAACTTTGACTCGGTCTCTAAGTAACTCTAGAGCATGTTATCAAGAGCGAAGGGAAGCTTACACACAATTTTAAAGTGGTGTACAGCGGACTCTATCCAGAAAATAAAACTATCCCAAAACTATACATTTCTTCATTATGCAAAATGAATTGCAGGGTAAAAAACTACCCGAACTTCGTGCAATAGCTGAATCACTTGGTGTGGTTCTCCCTAAGAAATTCCTTAAGAAGGACGAACTCCTTACACTAATCGAAAGTGCTGCTAAGGGCACCCTAGAGCAACCGAAACCTACTCGTCAATACAACCGTAAAGCTAAGAGTAGCGAAGAGGTAAGTAGCACGGAGCCAAGCAACGAGAAGAGCGATGAGCCTCAAGTAGAGCAGCAGAGCACAGAGACTAGCACAGAATCTACTGCTAATCAAGGCGAAGAGGTAACCCCTCGTCGTCCACGCAGACCTCGAAAGAATAAGTCTGTGAGTGCTGAGGAGTCTAACTCTGAGCCTTCAAATAGCGAGGCGCAAAGCAATACTAAAAACTCTTCAGGCGAGGAAGCAAACCAAGCGACCGAGGGCGAAAATCCTCAGAAATCACCTCGTCAGAGGACTCGTAGGGATAGACACGGCAACGATCATCAAGGTGCAGAGCATCGCAAAGAGATGCACAATAGGGGTGAGCACCACAACGAAAATAGACGCAAAGGTGGCGACAGAGTAAATGCACAGGTAGACTTTACTGGTACTATTGAGTGCGTTGGTTCGCTAGAGATGGTTCCAGATGGATATGGATTCCTGCGCTCGGCAGACTATAACTATATCAACTCTCCTGATGACGTATATGTAAGCGCTGGCCAGATCAAGCAACACGGCCTGAAGCAAGGCGATACAATTATGGGTATTATTCGCCCACCGAGAGAGGGAGATAAGTTCTTCCCACTTACAAAGATTACTCGCATCAATGGCCTTACACCAGAGGAGGCTCGCGATAGAATTCAATTTGAATTCCTAACGCCACTATTCCCAGAAGAGAAGTTCAATATCACTGGCGGTGGCCACAACAATATCAGCAACCGTATTGTAGATATGTTCTCTCCAATCGGTAAGGGACAGCGTGCACTTATCGTTGCGCAACCTAAGACTGGTAAGACTATCCTTCTAAAGGACCTTGCAAATGCAATTGCCGATAACCATCCAGATGTATATATGATAATGCTACTTATCGATGAGCGTCCAGAGGAGGTTACCGATATGGCACGTTCGGTAAAGGCAGAGGTTATCGCCTCTACATTCGACGAGCAAGCAGCAAAGCACGTAAAGGTAGCCGAAATGGTACTCGAGAAGGCAAAGAGGCTAGTAGAGTGTGGACACGACGTGGTGATTATGCTTGACTCTATTACACGCCTTGCACGTGCATATAACACCGTTCAGCCAAGCTCAAATAAGATACTTAGTGGTGGTGTCGATGCAGCAGCACTTCACAAGCCTAAGAGGTTCTTTGGTGCGGCTCGTAACACCGAGGAGCGTGGCTCACTAACAATTATTGCAACTGCACTTATCGAGACTGGCTCGAAGATGGATGAGGTTATCTTCGAGGAGTTCAAGGGTACGGGTAATATGGAGCTACAACTCGACAGAAAGCTATCTAATAGACGTATCTACCCAGCAGTAGATATCACAGCCTCTTCTACTCGCCGTGACGACCTACTTCAAGATAAGGACCTACAACAGAAGATGTGGATACTCCGTCGCCACCTAAGCGATATGACCTCAATAGAGGCAATGGAGTTTGTTAAGAAACACCTTGAGGGTACTCGTAGTAACGATGAGTTCTTTAAGATGATGAATCAATAATTTTAAACTAAACAACTTAAAATAAGAAAGAAAAATGGCAAAACTAAGAACAATCAAAAAGGAGATCGCTTACCTAACTGGTGAAGTACTTAACAACAGCTATATGGCTCTTTACTTCCAAGGTCAAGAGGCGGCTGAACCACTAACTAAGGTTATCGAAGATGCACTAGAGATGTACAGAAGCCTTACTGATCGTGCTAACCACCCAGCTGAGAAACACAACGCTAAGCTTGTACGCAAGCACTACGCTGCTATCCGCGCTGAGCTTATCGACACTGTTGACACTCTATTCAAAGAGATCTCAGCGGTTTGCTCTAAGTAATTATCCTTAGAGATAGAGAAGATTAAATAGTATAGAGGCTACATCCACTTGAAGGGTGTAGCCTCTGTTTTTTACTATTATATCTAAAAACTCTATTTAAAGCTATAGTATGGCATATCTACTGCCTTTAGTTCTCTGCTAGTGGTACCCTTACGGGCGATCTGAGGTATAAGATCACTTGGAGTCTTAAGGCGTGGGTGAGTTGTAGGGCGTAGAGGTGCTGCACTATCGGCAGTAGTTGTAAATGGTAGCTTAGTAATTGCAGTGGTTGCATTACCCTCACCCGTTACACCATAGGCAAGTAGGTAGTAATCTGTATTAGGCGTTAGGTAGGTTACAAAATCGCTAGCATCTCCACTCTTAATTGCAAATGAGAGGTATGGGCCAATAAAGTCCTTGAACCACGCTACAGCTTGGGAATCATCTGTATATGAATCATATAGCGCAGCCTCAATCTCAGTTACGATATATGAATCTGAGTTGGTAGTAGTGGTTGTGTAGTAGGCACTATGGCTCTCAATGGATGTAATTTCAAGTGTAATTACATTGTCTGAGGTCTCAATCTTTGGAGGTTCTACAATTAGGTGTCCAACCTCAGTAGTTCTATCTCCTACGCCATTAACACCAAAGACTACAACAACGTTATTATCGGTGAATGATACAGAGTACTTTAGATCCTCGAATGCACGCTTACTCACTGGTCCTGTGAATATTGCACTAGTATTATTTGCCCAATCTAGGCCGTAGTCATTCTCCATAAGGATAAGAGCATCGGCAACCATATTTAGATCGCTCTGGTAAGCATCCTTATAGCGAGTCTCAGTAACCACACCGATATAGTAGCGCACATCATCCTTAGATGGGGTAACGTTAATCGTAAAGTCTGTGCCTGCAAAGTCCGATGAGGTTATATCAAATGTAGTATCGTCTGTTATCACATTTGATGCAGTTCTAATTGTCTCAGAGACAAATATATCTGTCGATGGCGCACCATTCATACTGATACCAAAGGCATATATCTTATAGTCTCTAAATGGTGTGAGGCTAGTGTTTTGGGAGAGTGCTTCGCCCGTTACAACTACAAGTGGTAGTATCTCCGACACGCTCACTCCATTACTAGTTGCCAGATGCCTAAACTCTGCAAGGTTATACTCAATTACCGCACTATAGTCCTCCTCGGTGACTCCCTGCTCTGCAAGGTATGCCACATCAAAGATTCCGTAGTAGTATGTATGTTCATTTGAAGATGGTGTCACCTTACACTCAATCTTAGTGGTCGATATAAATGTAGGGGTAAATTCAAAGGTCATATCTACCTTAACAGCCGGTAGGGTAGCTGCCACTTCGTGCATCGCCACCTGCGATGTAATTACACCTAGTTCAGAGACTCCAACAGCAAATAGGATATACTCAGTATCTGCATCAAGGTCGATATACTCTCTGGTAATTTCACCAAAGATAGAGCTATATCTTATAGCTCCCGACTGAGTTAAATATGCAACATACATCTGTAGTGCAAGGTCTGCATCGCCTCCATATTGATTCTCTGCTGTGCCCTCAAATACCTCTCTTTGAAGAAGTAGAGTCACGTAGTCCATATCCTCGATATTGGGGGTAATTCTATACTCAATTGTAGTTATATCGGTAGATAGTGTCTCGAAGGTAAATAGGAGTTCTGTGGGCTCTGGGATATCGGTAGTAGTAAAGTCCATAATAGCCGTTGCACTAGCTATCATAGAGCCATCCTCCTCTATACCAAAGGCATAGGCGTAGTACTTAGTTTGAGCCGTAAGGTCGCTATATGCTATCATCTTACTGCCACTATGGCGAGATGTTCCAAGGTTATTGGATGTCACAATATCCAAGAGCATTGCGTTGTACATCTCATTGGCAGAGCCATATGCCTCATACTCACTCTGCGAGATAACGCCTGCAACATAGAACATCTTGTTATTGGTGCACTGCACCGTAACAATTGCAGCATCTTGAGTCACATCGGAGATTGATAGCGATAGTTGGCCAATATCTATTGGTTCGGGTTCAGGTGTCACTATGTCCTGACAAGACCAAAGCAGTATCGGAGAGAGGATTAGAAGGAGTAGATGTTTAAATTTCATAGGGGTAAATTTGTTTGTGGATTATTACTTTAATTTCACCCGCACCGAGTAGATAGACTCGTTTGTATCACCCACACAATAGCAATTCACTGCTTTTTTTACGAGGAGAGCTCTTCTTTAGTGGGATCTTTGACAGTGAACTACATTAGTATAGAGATATAATCCATACTATTATGGTATCCTCGAGATTAAATTGATTGGAAGGGGAGTGGATGCGTAATAGAGGGGGGGTAGAGGTTAATATTATTTTTCGCACAAATATCTATACTCTAGAGTTAGCATCCTAAGACCCTTTACACGTATAGTATCTCCTTTACACAACCACACAAAGCAGAAACGCACATATTTTTCTCATCCAAAGATAGTAAAAAAATGAAGACTATCAAACTATCACTACTGATTTTCATACCCTATATAAATTGAGAGAGCGAACCTGCACTTAGCAGATTCGCTCTCATCTTTATAATTTAAGAGTTATTTCTAACTACTTATTCACTACGATATTCATAGTCTTAGCTCTTACGAAAGGCTCAGAAACGTAGAAGTAACCATCATAAACGTTGTCTGTGTTCCAAGAGTTCTTAACGCGGTAGAACTTGTTGCCAAATTGATCCTTAGCGATACCAGTGATAACCATACCGTGGTCGTCTGTTGTTTCGTAGTTATCGTATTCAGCTTGGCGACTCTCTTGAGTTACCTTCTCTTCAGTCACAGGAGCAGAGAACTGCATCATTTGTGATCTACGCTCTCTATCGTTAAGTGCACTCCACTTAGCCTTTTCAGAGTCTTGTAGGTTTTTGATATCCATCTCTGCTAGTACTGCAAAGCCACGGTTGTATTGGAAGCCCGGCTCAGATACGTCCGATGCCCAAAGTACGCTCTCGCCTCTCTCTAGTGCGCTATCAAGGATCTCCATTAGTTCGTCAATCTCAACGTTCTTAGAGCGATCCCAAGACCAGTTGTCAGGAACTTCGATTGCAAACTCAGTACCGAATGGGTGGTGAGTGAATGATGTGTATGATTGGTAGTCAGAACCCTTAATGTCCATTGCCTCTGCAAATGACTTAGGAGTGTACTTCTTACCTCTGTATGTGAACTCCTCTGGAACCTCACCGAAGTAAGCATCTAGGATACCATTAAGACCGTCAACCCACGAGGTAGATAGTTTACGGTTTTTATTCTTAACTACATTCTCCATATAGCCGATGATAAGTGCATCAACCTCACCGTGGATATGCTCGTCAGTGCCGTACTGTAGGCCTGTGTAAACCTCTTCAGGAACGATACCATACTTGTCAATTACATTGAATACGTCGTGAGTAGCACCACCTTGACCTAGGTTAGAGTGGCCGTGCATACGTGCATACTTTAGTGCCTTTGCTAGGTAGGTATTTCTTACGATCCACATCTCCGAAAGGTCGTGCTCACCCTTACCCTTACGCATTAGATCACTCTCGATAAAGCCTAGGCCCGCAAAGCTCCAACAAGTACCACTATTAGCTTGGTCCTTAACTGGGGTTTCAGGTGCAGTCTTGATATCTGTAAATACATACTCAACTGGCTTTGATTCACCTCTTTGTGCATAAGCACCTACTGATAGTAGCGCAAATGCAAGTAGAATTGTTCTTTTCATCTTCTAATTTTTAATTATTTTGTTTTTAAATTTTTTACCTATTTCTCTGGAGGTCTACCTACAAATATAAACATTTTTTTGATAGAAAACAGTACAGTAAGTGTATTTTTATTGGTAGAAGATGGTACTTATTTGAGAGGTAATTCTTATCCAAATTAAAAGGCAATTGCTCGTTGGCAGGCATATGGAGGTTGGCCCAATTTCATTATTGAACCTTTAAGGACATAGCTAGAATGGAAGATTGTGCTTTTTGCTGCTAAAGAGAGTGAAAATAGATGGATATTCTCGACTTTAGCACTCAAATTTAGTATATAAAACTACTTAGACTCCGCTCTAAAGTTTGCGAGTCTACGGCGGTAGTCGCCCCTAGCATAGAGGTTAAAGTAGACAGCGGCAATAACTGTAAGGGCTAGACCCACAATAAATACTGCTTGATAGCTATATGCCGAAGCTATTATACCTCCAAATAACATACCCGTGCCCGAACCGATATCCAGAGCTATAAAGTACGTTGAGTTAGCCGTACCCCTACGATTGTGTGGGACAAGGTCAATAATCATCGTTTGGATAGCCGGGGCGCTTGTTCCAAAGCCAATACCTAGAACCACAGATGAGATAATAAAGCTAATTGGGCTTAGTAGAAATACAAAGACCAAAGCTGCAATAATCGTTAAGAGTAGACCTAATTGCAGTACTGCAAAGTGGCGGCCACGGTTTAGGTGCTTACCAGTAAATATTCTACTCACGATAACACCTGCTCCAAATAGTAAAAAGAAGTTACCAGAGGATATCTCTTGACCACTCTCACGGATATATAGTGACACATACGCCATAAGTGAGCCATACATAAAGTAGAGCAGGGATATAACCGCTGCGATTGAGAGACCTTTAGTTAGCAGAAATCTATCGAATGAGAGCTTCTCGCGGTGAACAACCCTCTCTCTTGGTTCAGTCTTCACAAATAGCACACAGATAAAGCCAACGAGCGACGAGAGCATAGCCACTACAAATAGTCCAGTATATGAGAATGCCTCTAGTAGGTATAGCCCTAACATCGGCCCAATTGCCATAGATAGTACAATGACTGCACCGAAGTAGCCAATACCCTCGGCACGTCGAGCAGATGGCATAACGTCGATAATCAGCGTACTACCACCAGTAGTCACCATAGCAAAACACGCTCCGAGCAGCACACGAGTCACCACTAGCGACCCAATAGAGCTACTTATTAAGTACCCCCCAAGTAGCAAAGTAAAGAGCCCTAAGGTAAAGATATAGAAGACTCTATGATCATACTTATCAACCAAATATCCCGAGAACGGGCGAGTGAGTAGTGAGGTGACGATATATGAGGCTACAACAATACCTGCCGTGGTCTCATCACTGCCGAACTCATCGATTAGGTACATTGCAATTACTGGCATAAGCAAGTAGAATGCAATAAACATCAGAAAGCTAGAGAGTGAGATAAATATAAAGTTCGGGGTAAAGAGTTTGTTTGTGCTCGACATATTTTTTTGCTAAAAATTTATGCAAAGGTACAAAAATATTCCTTACGACACCTTACTTACCACAAATCGGCTTATAGTCACAGTATTTACACGAAATATCCTTAAAGTAGCTCTGTGTAAATGGGGTATCGATAGATGTAATTTCGGTAAGTAGATCAGTTAGCATCTTTTCAATAGCTTGATAGTCCTCAACAATAAGCGGAGTAAGCTCTCTCTTCTCAATTTCTATCGAAGTTGAGTAGTTGGCGCCACTCAGCATCGTGCGTGCGGTGAATATCGCAGGGGTTACATCGACTCTGCGGGTCTTATACGCAATATAGCTATATATCAACACCTGCATAACCTCTTTGTAGCTCCTATGCTTTGTATTATAGAACATCTCGCCAGAGAATGGTTCAAATGGCGCTTCAATATTAGGTGGACAAAGATCAACCGTTCCAGTCTTATAGTCAACGATGCGGATAGATCCATCTCTAAGTCGATCTAGCCTATCTACTCGCCCTGCAACCCTAATGCCGCCTAGCTCTATCGATAGTCTCTCTTCATGTGATTCAATCTTTAGTAGCTCGCTATCTGCAATATCGTGATTGATAACATTGCGCACCATCTCTGTGATTTCGTGGCGGATAATCTGCACATTCGCGACGTTACTCTCAATCTTATGTTCCAACTTCTCATGGAAGAGTTCATCGATAACTCTCTCTATCTCACCTAGTAACTTCTTATTAGGGGCAGAATCTTTATATAGCCTCTCGAGTGCAAGGTGAACGACATTTCCGATATCAAGGGCATCAATTTGCTGCTGGCCACCCATATTTGAGGTTAGTCCCTCAACATAGCGGAAGTAGAATCTCAGCGGGCAGGAGATATATGTAGAGAGAGCCGATGGCGAGAATGTCCTAGATCTTAGGGATTCAACCATCTCTGGACTCTTCTGAAACTCTATCTCGGAGGTGAGGTTTGGTGCAATCTTCGGTAACATCACATCCCTAAAGTTCAGATTAAATCGACTGCCATACTCCAACTGTAGGATATAGCGGCTAGGTTCACCCGTAGTAAGTCCATCGGCAACGTTACAGTAGAGTAGCGATGCTTGATCGGTACGCTGAAGCAGTCGATAGAAGTAGTAGCTCCAAATCGCAGATTTCTCGGCAATAGATGGCATACCAAAGCCACTAAGTAGCACAGGTGGAATATATGAGTTATCTGGCCTTGAGCTAGGGAAGTTATCATCACTGAGCGAGAGGATTATAACTCTTTTAAAGTCGAGTGTACGGCTCTCTAGTATACCTAATATCTGTAGTCCGCTACCACTAACGCCCTCAAAATCAACACGTCCCTCGGCAACTACTTGACGTAGAAGTTTTAGATATAGGTCGCTCGGTAGCTCTCCACAACTACTGGCAATGGTCTCTACTGTTGAGAGTGACTCTAATACCTTAGAGCAAAAGTGCTCCTGGTGAGGTTGCTCTACTAGCCTCTCTCTTAGCATAGTAAATACCTTAACAAGGTATATTTGTAGTGGTTCGCCACCCCAAAGTGTCGATAGTGACTCATCGAGGGCGCTTAGTTCCTCGCCCGAGAATCTAAATAGCCCACTACCACTAATATGCTCTGTAATAGCGTTACTCTGCGTATATGGATGGTGTAGTATCGCCTCGATAGCCTCTCGCCTAAAGTCCAAGCCCCTACGGCTACTATGTAGCGATATGAGCAACTCAAATAGTCGCCCTGCGGGACTCGCCGTTAGTGGATAGCCCATAGATATATTTATTGGGCCAACTCCATCTGGTATTGAATGCAACAGCGGAAGGAGTAGTGATTCATCGGTTAGAACCACTGCACTCTGCGAGAGAGTGGCAGGGTCGGCACTAAGTAGCTCACTTACCACCTTTGCTTGGAGTGCCTCGGATGGTGTGCGCAGAACCTCAATCTGCACATCCTTAGGATTATTAATAGATGTAGAGAAGTAGCTTGCTTGGGGAAACTCCTCGATATTGCGCTCTATAAAGTAACCTGCCTCTACAAACTGATCGCAACCAACGCTCCACTCAGGGTCATAGTCCCATATAAAGTCTGCCTTTTGAGCGCTAACCATCGCCCTAAATATCTCCTTTTCGCTATGGCTTAGGGCATTAAGTCCTACAAATACCGCCGATCGCCTCGGCAACTTCCCTGCCTTAAACTCCTCGGCTACTTGTCTATAACTCCTGCCCGAGTATGTGATATTCTCTTGGTCTAATAGCTCATTAAAGTCTCTGTATATATCCAGAAGTGAGCGCCAAATTCCCTGAAATTCCTGCTCTTGACTGCGCTCTGCCGAGCGGTTATCAAATGTCTGCCAAAACTCTATAGCCGCCTCCTTTGCCTCGCTACTGAGCGAGAACTCCATATCCAACTCCTTGGTATCCGAGAGGTTACTATATATCGCTTTAGGGTCAACCATATAGCGGTCGATCATATCGAAATCCGATAGTATCATCGAACCGAATGAATAAAAGTCCGAGAGGGTAGTATCGCTATGGTACTTTGAGTAGATGGAGTATAGCTTTGCGATAAGCACAAATTTAGAGGGATAGGTAGTATCCTTACCCCCGCTTACTTTACTTAATATCCACTTATCGATGGTATAGAGTCTAGGTTTGAGTGTAGATATCTTTGAGAGTTCCTCTTCGAAGTATATCGCCGCTCGCCTCGAAGCAAATACTATATCTACCTCTGAGAGCCTCTCACCATAGTGTGAGTTTAAGCTCTCTGCTACATTATAAAGAAAGGTCGCCATAGGTTAGCCCACTAGTGCGGCGTTATTGAGTTCTCAACCTCGAACCAATCCTCTCTAGCTCGTAGTACCTGCTCAATCGCATCACGAACTACACCCTCACCACCATTAAATAGCGATGTATAACTAGCAATTTGGCGCACTGCATCGGCTGCATCGCTCGGAGCAATAGATAGCCCCACGCTCTGCATTGGCTCTATATCTGGATAGTCATCGCCCACGAACATAACCTCGTGAGGCTCAACGCCTACCTTACCCATAAAGTCCGCAAGGTCCTCTATCTTAGAGCGGCTCTGTAGGTAGATATGCTCAACGCCAAGATCGACCATACGCTCACGCACCTGCTCACCACGCCCACCTGAGATAATGGCGATAGGGTAGCCACGCTTAACGGCACGCACCACAGCCAGCCCATCCTTGACGTTAAATTGGCGGATGATCTGCCCATCGGGCATAATAGTTAGAAGTGAATTAGTGAATACGCCATCCACATCAAATGCAAATGCCTTAATATCTGTTAGTTTTTCTTTGAAATTTCTCATCTATGTAGTAATTATATCCAACAAATTTACAAAAACATCCACGATAAAACAAGAAAATATTAACTTTGTACTACGCCCCTGCAACCAACCACAGAGTTAGATTAAATACATTACAGAATATGCTATTTTTCAAGAAGCGAAAGAGACTAGAGATACTAGATGGATTTCCCGCAGAACTCCAAGATGATGTTAAGAGGGTAGTGAGCATCATTTCAAGGAGGACCTTCGGCACACCAGGCCACTATCAGACTGAGCAGCAATGCGAGTACACGCTACTAAATGGCCAAAAGATAGCCTTCCCATACCGAATATACTGCCACGATAAGTATGATAAATTGCCATCAAAGCTAACCTCTATACAGAAGTTCATCTACTGCGCAATCTTCACAAGGAGCAGTAACGGGTATATTAGAGAGAAGTACCTTAGGATAATACTATCGACTAATTACCCCCACTGGGTGATCCCCTATATAGCTAAGCTATCTGATGAGTACGTCATTGAGATGCAATATATTATCTATGAGAGGCTCAAGGCAATGAGGGTTCATCAATTTAGAGATTTTTGGCAGTTAAATATCCCGCAATTTCTAACTAGCCATAGCAGAGTGGTCAGCTATTGGAATTGCTACTTCCGCCGCAGATACCCCGACCTTAAACTGCACATTGCAGAGCGACTATATACCGATTACTTCGGATATAGCAAAGGGCTAGAGAAGAGAGTAAAATAGAGTAGGGGCAATTATACTAAAATTAAAGTATAATTGCCCCTACCGCTATTAGATAAAATTTATATTAGAGCTTGCCCTCGACTATCCACTCTACCTGTCAAAGTAGTTCCATTATCGAATGTAATAGATAGCTCAAATTGTGGATTCTCAAATGTTGCCTCCTCCTTAAAGTTAAAGTACATCGACCTATTCGCTGTTGAAATTGCACCTATTGGGTTAAAGTTATCTAGGTCAATATAGAAAGTACTCGCATATTCTGGAGTGAGGTAGTGTCTGCCACTCGGTATTGAGTGGTGATAATCTGTGTATTCACTCTGAAAGTACGGTAAATAGCTAGGAATAACCGCTTCAACTATTGAACTAAGATCACTACCAGCCCTATATGTGTCATTATAGTCTGTGAGTGCTTTAATCGTAATTGTTTGTGCTGAGCTGCCTAAAGCTCTACCAATACTGTATCCACTATAGTTAATATCGCCAAATTTAGTTGCAATAGCCATAAACTCTTCATGTTGCTGCTCGTCATATCCAAATGTTGCATCTAGATTTTGCACCTCTACTTCACGCCCAGAAAAGTTAACACAAAAGAGGGTGCTCTTTGGGAATGGGACACGATCGCTTACATACGATCCCGGCGCAGAGTATAGGCTTGGCGCTGAATAAGAGACTGAAAAGAAGTGTATTGCCTCTGGCATTGTATATTGCCAAACGAAGTGACCATCCTTAGGGCCCGGCACGTGCGAATTCTGTTCACACGAAGTAGTTAGCAAGCTAATTATTGCTAAAAACAGCAAGCATATCTTATTGTTTTGCATTAGATTTGAATTTATTTTTTAAACAACATCAACTATTATTACAAATATATATATTATTATCAATATTCCAATTCCCACCGCCTAATTATTTAACCATATACTTCAAAAATGAGTGGGGAGGGCACCTCTATATTCGGCGCTCTCCCCACTCATTATTGAAGTAGTATATTATAGGTGGCTCAACTACTCAACGTAGCTAAATGTTGCCTCTAGTGGTAGGTTGTTTGATGCAGTACCGACCATTACCTTGAATT
This sequence comes from uncultured Rikenellaceae bacterium, assembly GCA_964369485.1. Taxonomy (GTDB): domain Bacteria; phylum Bacteroidota; class Bacteroidia; order Bacteroidales; family Rikenellaceae; genus Mucinivorans. The sequence goes on from CAYJFH010000002.1 coordinate 13,766, forward strand.
CGCCTGCCTCTGGTGCAAATGTCTTATCAAGGCGGTAGAATGCAAGTGCCTCAGGAGTGATAGTGAATGTAACATCCTTAGTCTCACCCTTCTTGATCATCACCTTCTCGAAACCTTTGAGCTCTAGTAGTGGACGAGATACGCCATTACCCCAAATATCGCGGATATATAGCTGAACAGCCTCTTCGCCATCGTAGTTACCAGTGTTTTTAACCTTAACAGTTACAGTTAGCTCCTCGCCAGCCTTAAGCTCAGTCTTATCAAGCGAGATAGACTCATAACCAAATGTAGTGTAGCTTAGACCGTGGCCAAATGCAAATAGTGGTGTGTTAGGCACATCACGGTACTTAGTCGAGAATGACTCAGGTACTGGGTTGAATGGGCGGCCAGTGTTAAGCTCTGCATAGTGTAGAGGCACTTGACCTAGGTGGTAAGGGAACGTTACAGGAAGTTTACCCGATGGGTTGTACTTACCGAACAGTACATCTGCAATAGCGTGACCCGACTGAGAACCCGATAGCCAAGTGTTAAGGATAGCATCTGTATGCTCAATCTCGTTAGTTAGCACTAGTGGACGACCAGTAAATAGCGCCATAACGATTGGTTTGCCAGTAGCTGCAACCGCCTCTAGTAGTTCGCTCTGAAGACCCTTTAGCGAGATATCAGCGTAGCTACGACACTCACCCGACATATATGCTGTCTCACCAAGCGCCATGATAACCACGTCAGCTCTGCGAGCTGCTGCAACTGCTGCTGCAAAGCCACTACGGTCGCTCTCTTCGATCTCTAGTTGAGTGAAGAAGTTACCCTGTGGATTATTCTCTAGACGGCAACCCTGAGCATAAATTACATTATACTTATCGCCTGCTGCTGCCTCGATACCTTCAAGAAGTGATACTGCTGTACCAGCCTCTACCATACCTCTCCAGTTACCTAGTGGTGCATCTTTATCAGTTGCAAGTGGGCCAATAACTGCAATAGTCTTTACGTCATCTTTGATTGGAAGTAGTTGACCTTCATTCTTTAGAAGTACCATAGAGCGGCGTGCAACGTCTCTCGATGAAGCGTGTAGCTCCTTAGAGTTTGTTACCTCACGCTCACGTACTGTATCTGAGTACTTGTAAGGATCATCGAATAGACCAAGTTGGAACTTAACCTTAAGGATATTACGAACGTACTGATCGATTTCAGCCTCAGTAATTCTGCCACTCTCGATTAGCTCTTTAGTATGGTTGCTATATAGGTTACCGCACATATCCATATCTACACCTGCGTGTAGGCCATTGTATGCAGCCTCTAGTGTATTTTCAGATACACCGTGGTAGCGAGTCTCATCAACCGAAGCCCAGTCCGAAACAACGAAGCCATCAAAACCCCACTCACCGCGAAGAACGTCAGTCATTAGCCATCTACTAGTAGATGCAGGCTCGCCATTAACTGTGTTAAATGCAGACATAAACGACACTACACCAGCATCGATAGCCGCTTGGAATGGCGGGTAGTACACCTCTTGAAGTGTACGCTCCGACATATCAGTTGCGTTGTAGTCACGTCCACCAATTGCTGCACCATATGCTACAAAGTGCTTTGCACACGCAGCGATTGTTGCACTATCTGAAAGCGACTCGCCTTGGAAACCCTTAACACGAGCACGTGCAGCCTCTGAGGTTAGGTAAACATCTTCACCTGCACCCTCCATAATACGACCCCAACGCGGATCTCTTGATATATCTACCATCGGTGCATAGGTCCAGTTAAGGCCATTAGCCGAAGCCTCTAGCGCTGCACCTTCCGCCGCTACACGCATAACCTCACGGTCGAAACTTGCCGCATCAGCTAGTGGAATAGGGAACTGTGTCTTATAGCCGTGGATAACATCATAACCAAAGATAAGCGGAATACCTAGGCGCGACTCCTCCGATGCAATCTTCTGTAGGCGGTGAGTCTCAGCTGCACCCATAACATTTAGGAAGTTACCCACCTTACCTTCGCGGATAAGTTGGTCGATGTTGTCATTGTTACCCTCAGCCTCGCCCGTACCAGTCGAGATGTATGGGTTAGAGAGTAGGTTGATTTGGCCAATCTTCTCCTCAAGAGTCATCTTAGATAGAAGATCTTCAACCCTCTGGTCAATCTCCGACTTTGGAGCCGACGAACAGGCTACAGCAGCTATACATAGCGCACCATAACCCAAACTTTTGATAGTCTTTTTGATCATTGTGTGTTATTTATTATGTTAGTTTGGTTGCATATTTACAGTAGATGACACTCCCTAAAGAAGCAACATCTCCCCAATCCTACAAAATTAATAAAAAATTTAGATATATCAAAGCCACAGAGGTGCTGAGCCTATATATTTTAGATAAAAATCACTTATATTATCGCTGTGAATATTAAAATCCAAGTCGCGATGCAACTATTACCATCGGGGTAGATTCAACTGTGGTAAACAGTAGGTGAGCACCTGCGCCCTCCTTAACCTTTAACTCCTTTTTGACCTTCTCTATACCATATGGAAAGCCCTTAATATGTAGCGTTGCCTTTGGAATACCTAGTGCCTTGAATGCCTTTGGTTTGTAGGGCATAATATGGTCGATAGAGTAGCCTACACCTTGGAAATCTACGGGTAGTGGCTCTTCGGTAAAGATATAGTTCTCGAAAGTAAAGCTCTGAGATGGAGCTAACTGCGATAGATAGTTCTCAACAGTGCGTGCCTTGTAGAAGACCACATCAGGGATATAGATATATCGTGCATCCTCCACTGAGTTAAGTCTTTGGTGACTAATTTGTGGCTTATACTGCACACTATGACGACTAACCTCACTACCACTAACAACTATATGGTCAATAGTAAGATTCCTCTCCTCTGCATTAGTAATATTAACTAGCACCTCTTTACACTCCCTATCGGAGCTAACAACGCTAATCTGCGCACTATCACCGAAGATCCTATAACACTCCTCAACATCGAAGAGCGGTGAGAGTTTTATGCAGATTCTCTGTGCAATTTGCCTTAACTTTGGTAGTAGTTCGACTATATTTGGTGAGCTATCCTCAAGTGAATAGACCTTAGCCCCTTGCTTAATTCTCGATGGGTCAACATAGACCAAATCAATATTATCTCCCTGAAATCCAGCAATAAAATCCTCGGAGGATGAGTTTACAACCTCTATATTATCCAGACCCAGCAGCGAAAAATTCTCTCTTGCAATCTCTGCCTTTCTCTGGTCAATCTCAATGGTAATCACACGTTTAAATTTCGAGGCTAGAGTAGAGCTATCGACACCTAATCCACACGTTAAATCAATTGCTAGATCTCCACTAAGCCCCTCGAACTTAGCTATGGCAGTTGCCTCAGAAGAGCTCTGCTCGAATAGTTGACCATCGATAATACAGCGATGGGTATAGTATGTAGGTAGCTTATAGCGTGCACGTTGGAGGTACTTTATAGTGGTTGCAAGCTCTGCATTACCGCTACGCATAGCCACCTCAGATGGGTTGCTATCTATATACTTCTCAATAAGTGCTAAAAACTCCTTACTTCTCATCGCTTGACGAGTCCTCGCTCCTCGGCTAACTTCTCCATCAGGCTATATGCTGCATCGTAGTCATTAGGTATTTCACCCTCAAGAATGGCATCCTTAATGATATTCTTTATCTCTCCGATTACAGAGGATGGTTCGAGGTCATAGACCTTCATCATAAGCGCACCATCGATTGGAGGTTGGAAGTTTCTGATTCTATCCTTCTGCTCAATCTCGACTAGCTTTTCGCGCACAATGGCAAAGTTATGCAAGAATCTCTGCACCTTTGCATCGTTCTTACTTGTAATATCCGCCTCGCATAGTAGCATTAGATCATCCACGTCATCACCCGCCTCGAATAGTAGGCGACGAACAGCCGAATCCGTAACTACATCCTCGGCAAGGATAATAGGGCGAAGGTGTAGAAATACTAACTTCTGAACATACTTTAGCTCTGCTCCTAGCGGCAGGCGGTGCTCTCTGAATATCTTTTGGGTCATCTTCGAGCCCACAACCTCGTGTGAGTGAAATGTCCACCCAAGGCGAGCATCATACCTCTTTGTACGAGGCTTGCCAATATCGTGAAGTAGGGCAGCATAGCGCAGATATAGGTTATCTGAGCGCTCCGCTACATTGCTTAGCACTTGAAGCGTATGTTCAAAGTTATCCTTATGGGCGTGTCTGCCGACCCTATCGACCCCCTTAAGGGCCACTAACTCTGGGAATACCACTTCGAGTAGCCCACTATCATCTAGCAGTTTAATTCCCCTCGATGGGTTCTTTGAGTTCATAATCTTAAGAAATTCGCCCGTTACTCGCTCCCTTGAAGTGGTCTCCCATAACCTATGGGCATTGCGAGCGATTGCATCGAATGTATCTTGCCATATATCGAAGCTTAGTTGCGTTGCGAACCTAACGGCTCTTAGCATTCGTAACGGATCGTCCGAGAATGTTGTATCGGGATCTAGTGGCGTTCTAATCAAACGAGCCTCCATATCCTCCATACCTTCGAATGGGTCGAGTAGTAGGCCATATCTATCGCTATTTAGGCAGAATGCCATTGCATTAACTGTAAAGTCCCTGCGGCGTTGATCCTCCTCTAGGGTTCCATTCTCAACGATAGGCTTACGAGAATCTGCACGGTAGCTCTCCTTTCTTGCTCCTACAAACTCTATCTCACCATCATCTGTACGAACCATAGCAGTTCCAAAGTTCTCAAATACCGATACCTTTCGCCCTAACTTCTCGCCTAGCTTTGTGGCAAGCTCAATACCTGAGCCTACAACCACAACATCTATATCGGTAAGGTCCCTACGAAGGTAAAAGTCTCGCACATAGCCACCCACGACATAGGCATCAAGTCCCATCTCGTCGGCAAGTCTACCTATTAACTTTAGTGTGCTATTTTTGAGATCAACTCTCTGTAGGGAATCTATCATACGTCAAGGCTACGGCGATATAGATCTATAGTGTTCTCTAACCCAAGGTAGATAGTATCGGCGATAAGTGCGTGGCCGATAGACACTTCGTCTAGCTCAGGAATACTAGAGGCAAAGTAGTGTAGGTTCTCAAGGTTAAGGTCGTGACCAGCATTGACACCTAAACCATACTCCTCCGCCACAATTGCAGCTTCGATAAATGGTTTGATTGCCTGCTCCTTATCGCCTGCCTCATAACCATCTGCATAGGGTTCGGTATATAGCTCAATGCGATCTGCACCTGTTGCCTTTGCACCCTTAACCATATCAATATCAGCATCTACAAATATAGATACTCTAATACCCTTGGCCTTAAATATTGCTACTACTTTAGTTAAAAACTCTTTGTGGGTAACTGTATCCCAACCTGCATTACTAGTCAGTGCGTCTGGAGCATCAGGAACTAGAGTAACCTGCGCTGGTTCAACCTCGCATACTAGCTCTATAAAGTCGTCGGTAGGGTAGCCCTCAACATTTAGTTCAGTTGATATTGCCGCCTTTAGGTCTCTTACGTCTTGGTATCTAATATGCCTTTGATCTGGGCGTGGATGGACTGTGATACCCTGTGCACCATAGGCCTCTGCATCGAGCGAAACCTGTAGCACATTCGGCACATCTCCTCCCCTTGAGTTGCGTAGAGTTGCTATTTTATTAACATTTACACTTAGTCTAACCATCTTTATTATGAATTTTCGCTAAATATTTTTATCTTTGTCTATGTATAGTTTTTGAGCACATTTTAATGCTTAAAACATACAAATATATGTAAAAAATATGAAAGTAGCAATTTTTACCCATCCAGACAATACGAAAATCGGAAACCTCACCGATGTACTCAATGCCTCTAATATAGACTATACGATCAATCCACTGATGGTAGATTGTAGCTATACGATGGTTATAACCCTTGGTGGCGATGGTACACTTCTAAATGCTGTACGCCAACTAAGCACTAGTTGCACTATCGAGGCTTGCCCACCACTACTAGGCATTAATAGCGGCAGACTCGGATTCCTTGCCACTGTTGGACTTGATGAGATACCAGAGGCTGTCGAAGCGATTAAGAGTGGTGACTATACCATTGAGAAGCGCACAATGCTAGAGGTTACAACCGATGGCGTAGAGGGTAGTTGGGAGGCTCTAAATGAGTTTACCGCCCAACGCTCGGGAGTCTCGATGATTGAGTTCGATATTATAATAGATGGTGTAGAGGTATCCTCATATTGGGCAGATGGCGTGATAATCTCAACGCCTACTGGCTCTACGGCATACTCAATGAGCGTGGGCGGAGCAATTGTAGCCCCAAACTCACCTTGCTTTATCCTATCACCAGTATCTCCCCACAACCTATCACTTCGCCCGCTTGTCACCTCCGATAGCTCTATAATCGATATAGAGGTACGCTCACGCTTTAAGGAGGGAGCAATAATCACTGTGGATAACACCCGCTACGAGGCAAAGGATGGCCAAAGATTTAGAATCGCAAAGAGCAAGAACACCCTTAGCCTAGTACACCTACGCAGAGGAAACTTCTACGACACCCTCCGCAAAAAACTAAACTGGGGCATAGATGTACGGGCATAATAATATTTAATCACAATTAAAACTATAAAAATATGAGCACTATGATATATAGAGTGAATCGCGGAGTTAAGCAACATCCGTCGTGGGCATCGAGAGCTGTTATTTATGAACTAAACACAAGGCAGCTAACCCCTGAGGGTACATTTAGCGCAGCTATGAAGCACCTTCCACGCCTTAAGGCACTCGGTGTGGATATCCTATGGATGATGCCGATATTCCCAATAGGGAGTGAGAGACGCAAGGGTGAGCTTGGCTCATACTACTCAATTGCGGACTATAGAGCCATTAATCCTGAGTTTGGCACCCTAGAGGATTTTCAAGCGTTTGTTGATAGAGCACACGAACTCGATATGTACGTTATTGTGGATTGGGTAGCAAACCACACATCGCGCGATGCGAAGTGGGTAGGCGAACATCCAGAGTGGTATGAGTGGGATGAGAATCTTGGCGAGATTGCAACTCCATATGACTGGAGCGATACCGCTAAGCTAAACTACTCAAACTTCGAGATGCGCCAAGAGATGATAGACTCGATGAAGTACTGGGTCGAGGAGGTAGGCGTAGATGGTTACCGCTGTGATATGGCTATGCTTGTACCGCTAGATTTTTGGCAGAGGGCAACAGAAGAGCTTACAGCACTAATGGAGAGTCAGGAGCGTGAGCTATACATGCTTGCCGAGGCCGAGGGGCCAGAGTTCCACTCTGCATTCGATGCTACCTACGCTTGGGAGGAGCACCATATCCTATGTAGAATCGCAAAGGGCGAGGCAAATTGCTACACACTTGGCGAGAGACTTGGCTACGAGAACTCAATATATGACTATGGGGCGCACCGTATGCACTTTACATCGAACCACGACGAAAACTCGTGGAACCGTAGTGCTATTGAGCGTCTAGGTGGAGCATCTGAGACACTTGCAGCCCTTACATTCTTACTTAGTGGCACACCGCTTATCTATAGTGGCCAAGAGGTCGGCAATGACCGTACACTAGAGTTCTTCGACAGAGATACCATCGACTGGGATAGACTGCAAAGCAGCGAGCGAGGCAAGGATTTTACTCAACTATATACTAACCTTTGCGCCCTTAAACACCAACACCCTGCACTAGAGGCGGGCGATCGTGGTGGAGATATTCTCGGTGTCGATAATAATAAGCCGTGGCAAGTATTTGCAATTAAGCGTAAAGTTGCAGGTAGGGTAGTAATCGGTATCTTTAACCTAACGGGTGATCCTGCCGAGGTTCAATTCTATGACGAGGACTTCAAGGGCAGCTACAACCGCCTAGGATCATCACAGAGCGAAGAGCTAAACTCAAACACATACCACTACCTTAAGGGTTGGGGCTTCTGTATCTACTATAAATAGTAAATATTATAATAATCTACTGATCTGAGGCCTGAAAAGCTAGATCTGCTAGTGCAACCCTTATAGAGTCATAGGGGTACTCCTCATTAAAGTGCTTGTAGATAGTCGTAACGCCTATGGCGTTATGGCTCTCTACATATTCAGAGATATCTGCTATCATCTCTGCTGGTATATAGTCTGTCGCCTTTAATCGACCCTCTTCAACTAGTTTTGCTACGTGCGACCATATAGTACTCACAGTTAAGTTACGCTCTCGTGCCACTAGCGATATATCCCCCAACTCACCTATAAGGTCAAAGGTTACATCCTGAGTACGAACCTTTACCTTCTTCGACTTAGCCACCTTTACACTATCTACGGCCATACCCTCTCTATTACACCTCTGAGAATTCCCTATGCCATTTTCCCTACAGTACTGGTCTACAACACCTAAGAACCTACCGCCGAACTCTCTGGTCTTCTCCTTACCAAAGCCCTTTATCGCTAGCAGGTCATCACTGCTTATAGGTAGGTAGTTTGCCACTGCTACTAACATCTTTGTAGTTGCCACAAAGTAGACGGGAACATCTATCTCACCACATATCGAGTTACGCTCTATGGATAGTAACTTATAGAGTTCGGGGTGATTACACTTTATGGCACTACGCTCAGTTGCACCTGAATATGCCGTGATCTTTACACCCTGCGACCTATAGGATGCCTTGACCCTAAAGTAGTTCTCCACGGAGTAGTCTTTAGCCACTCCCTTTAATAACCATAGACGCTGGGATATAGCACTATATAGATCACCAAACTTATCCTCATACTCACTAGCTAGAGCCTTAGAGTCGAGGGTAATAGGTGAGGTCTCCATCACGCCTAGCACCTCCGATAACTTCTCGGCAAAGTAGGCCGATGCTGCTGAAATTCTCTCAGCAATCCTATCTGAGCCACTATCATATAGCAACTGTAGTTGCTGCACAAATCTCTGCCCAACTCTACAGTGCTCATCAATACTATCTCTGAGTGATAGTAGATACCCCTCGCCGTTCTGATCAACTATAGCACTCTGTCCAATAAAGTATGAGAGGGTATCAATAGAGAGTGCATAGATATCTGCCAAGCCAAAGAGCTGGTATAGTATCTCCCATCCATACCTCCGCTTAGACTCCTCCATAATAGTCTGTAGCGCCCCATTGCCTAGTTTACCCTGCGCAAACTCTACTACCTGACTATCCACGGCAAGGGAGTGGGAGGTAATCTGTGTAGTTAGAACTATCCCTTCGAGCGACCTACAGCGGCTCATAGCCACGTAGACTTGCCCTGCGGAGAATGCCGCTCCGGCATCAATAATAGCACGATCAAAGGTTAACCCTTGGCTCTTATGGATAGTTATTGCCCACGCCAATCTAAGTGGATACTGAGTAAATGTCCCTGTGATAGATTCATTTATAGTATTTGTTTGCTGGTCATAGGTATACTTAACGTTATTCCACGTCTCTTTATCGACTACAATCTCTTGATTATCGTCGGCGCATCGTACAATAATACCCCTCTGCTCCGAGATATGTGTAACTATCCCAATCTTTCCATTGAAGTACCGCTTAGTCGGCTGCTTATCATTTGCACAAAACATAACTTTTGCTCCCTCTTTAAGGTGTAATTGTTCGTCAGTGGGGTAGTTCTTGTCGGAAAAATCACCACTTATAGTGGCACTATAGTAGTGGCTTGGGTTATCCAGCGCACTAAGTTTAGAGCTATTGACAGAGTCGGCCTTTACATTATGAGTAGTGAGCATAATATAGTGCTGGTCATCCCTCGCCTCGAAGTTAGGAATATAACGTGTGGCCAAGAGCTCGTAATCTCTTTGGGTTAATCTATTATCCCTAAGGTTATTAAGCAGCTCAACAAAGGCTATATCTTTCTGCCTAAATATCTTATCAAACTCAACATAGAGCGGTTGAAGCTCTTGGACTACCTTGCTATGGAAAAAATATGGACTGCGATAGAACCTCTGTAACAACTGCCAATCCTCACCATTACAGACTGGTGGCAATTGGTGCATATCGCCAATTAACATAACTTGCACCCCTCCGAATGGCTCATTAGGTCTATAGCGATAGTGGCGTAGAACCAAATCAATAGTATCAATAAGGTCGGCTCTAACCATCGAAATTTCATCTATAACCAAAAGTTCGAGTGCGGCATATACCCTTCTACGCTGAGATGTAACCCTCTGCTTTGCAAGAAATTGATAGTTCGTCTCAGGAGTTGGAATCAGAGTGCCAGGGGCGATCTGAAAGAAGGAGTGAATAGTTGATCCACCAGCATTTACTGCAGCAACACCCGTAGGTGCTACTACAGCTATCTGCTTAGAGGATGACTCACGCAACCTCTTAAGAAATGTCGTTTTACCAGTGCCTGCCTTACCCGTAAGGAAGATTGAACAACTAGTAAACTGTATAAGTTCGCTGGCTATATCATAGATATCCCTTTCCATCCTAAGAATAGCTTTTGTAGGTAAAAACTACCTTAGAGCAACCTTTAAAAACGGTGCTAGCTCCTCGAAGGTAAAGAATACCGATGGGCGACCAGCTGCATAGGATGCAATCTCATACTGGAAGTAGGTAAATTGAATACCTGATGGAAGAACATTAAAGTTATCAGTTAGGCGAATTTGATCGAATGAAAAGTAATGGTCCTCAGAGCCAGTATACTCAATTAGCTTCTCGCGTAGAAGTTCAAGTAGCTTTGGGTCGTCCTGCGATTTAATAATATCGGCAACCTTAAGCACACTACCGCTCTTTACATCAAAAGTCATCAGCACCTTTGGCGATATGCCGTGTGCACCACCAGCATACATATCACTCTCTATTGAGATTGAGACTACATCTTTGCTAATATACTCAACATCCTGATCCATATACATATATAGAGCCATCATGCCGTTACCCTCCTCCTTTATATAGTCAATGTTATCGTTATACATTATGGCAAAGTATTCCTCCAAATCACTGTTATTGCTATCAAGGAAAGCATTTAGACTATCGGCGATGATGGATTCTCCACTAAATACCATCTTCTCGACAGAGTAGGTTACCTCAGTTGCCCCAGATTCCTCGCCAGTGAATGGAACTTCACCACTATAGCTATATTCCATAGTAGAGTATCCAGAGAGTGGAAGATCCTCTCTCGGTGACAGCTTAGCCCTTACTTTACGATTCTTTGAATCAGCATCTTGATAGGTAAATGAAACTACATCCCCACGTCTCTTTGCATCTGCGAAATCGAAGACACCAGCTGGACTAGCTGTCGAGTAGTAGCTACCAAATAGACTATCAAGAGTGGTTGTGGTAAGTGATACGTTGATAGGCACTCCCTTTACTGTGCCTGTTAGAAACTCAGTAGAACTTACCTTTGTTTCATTAAATGTTAGTGGTTCGCTGCTATAGCCAAATAGAGTAGTGGCTGCAAGTGCGAGTGTTAAAATTGTTTTTTTCATCGTGGTAATATTTTAAATAGTTTACTACTTCTGAGATCTAAAGATCCTAAGATCTAGTGTACGCCATACCTTAAACTTCGGATCGGCTCTTAGCGCTCTTACAACGTCTAATTGAGGTAAATTTACGGAAAATTCTCGATAAATCAAAACCCTCTCGCCACTTTGAGACTTATGGTAAATAGATACCGAGACTCTACGGTTAGCTATCTGAGTGATCGATACCTTTGTCTGCTTTGATGCCATCGCGACACGGTCACTATGAGACTCTACGACTGTTAAATCTGAGTCACACTCCTCGATAAATGCTATTACGTCGTTATAGTAGTTAGATAGTCCGCCTCGCTCCCTAGCGTAGCGACTGGCCAATAAGGCTCTATAGAACCACAGAGCAAGAACTCCGAAGCCCATAGCCAATATTACACCTATAATCCAATACATCACTACTTAACTACAAATCTTTGCACAAAAATCTACCTCCAACCCCTAAGAAAATCGCCTACTGCCATCCTCTTCTTATTCTGTGGTTGAAGTTCATCGATATATAGCCAGCCATCTGCAGTCGAAACCCTCAGGTAACTCTTAGAGTCGCTCTGCCATAGTCCCACCGACTCGCCATGCGCCTCTAGTTCGATATGCGTTCTAAATATCTTTGCCGTCAGATCCTCCTTAATGGTGCCATCTGTGAGCTTCGCGCCTTTGATTGTACACCAAGCCGCAGGGTAAGGACTCAGACCTCTGACCTTATTGTATAGCTCCATAGAGGAGGTCCCTTCATTGAAGGTTAACTCCATTGTCTCCTTAAATAGCTTTGGAGCAGCTTTGGCATCTACACTGCTGAGATCCTGAATGCGTGGAGTAAAGCCACCCAGAGATATCTTCTCAACGGTATCAACCACAAGCCCAGCACCTATCTCCATCAGCCTATCGTGCACACTCTCAACATCATCTTCAAGTGAAATTTCACACTCCCTAGAGTCGATAATCGCTCCACAGTCAATCTCGTGGTTCAGGAAGAATGTAGTTACACCTGTCTTTGTCTCGCCATTGATAATCGCCCAGTTAATAGGGGCTGCGCCACGATAGTTCGGAAGGAGCGACCCGTGAAGATTGAATGATCCGTACTTAGGCATAGACCATACAACCTCTGGCAGCATCCTAAAGGCAACCACAATAAATAGGTCGGCCTCTAACGCTCTAAGTTCCGCTAAAAACTCCTCAGAGCGTAACTTCTCGGGTTGGAGTAGGGCAATCTGCTTATCTGCAGCTCTACTCTCATTTACCGATAAGGTATAGTCCTTTACTGCGCTTGTGCGAAGTTGGCGACCTCGGCCTGCTAACTTATCAGCAGTAGTAACAACACCAACTACACTATACCCACCCTCAACAAGAGCTCTTAGGCTCCCAACCGCAAAGTCGGGAGTACCCATAAATACTATTCTTAGTTTTGAGACCTCTTTCACGCTCATAAAAGTATTAAATTCGTCTAAATTAACAATTACATTTGTAAATTACAATTGTAATGTACTAGTTTATTACATTTGTAAATAGGCCTAACTTGTGCCCCATATCCTTTTCTTTACTCTCTAGATACTTAATATTATGTTCATTAGGAGTGATTACAATTGGAACGTTTTCTACAATAGTTAGACCATAACCCTCAAGACCAATACGCTTCTGTGGATTATTAGTAAGGAGCTTGATTCTCTTTACACCTAGTTCGTGAAGGATGTTTGCACCTACACCGTAGTCACGCTCATCGGCCTTAAAGCCTAGTTGAATGTTAGCATCTACGGTATTTACGCCCTGCTCCTGTAACTTATAGGCCTTAATCTTATTTAGTAGACCAATACCACGTCCCTCCTGCATTAGATAGACAATAGCACCCTTTCCTGCCTCATCTATCATACGCATAGAGTTCTGCAGCTGTGCGCCGCAATCACATCTACAAGAGCCTAATATATCGCCAGTTAGGCACGAAGAGTGAACCCTGACTAGGACATCCTCATCCTCACTCCACTCACCCTTGATAAGTGCCACGTGCTCAGCACCGTTGCTCTTCTGTAGGAATGGAACTAAATCGAAATCACCATAGGCAGTAGGTAGCTTTACACGCTCACCACGCTCTACAAGCGACTCTCTCTCAAGGCGATATGCAATTAGATCTGCAATAGATATAATCTTCATATTGTGCTTCTTAGCAACCTCAATAAGCTCAGGCATACGAGCCATAGTGCCATCCTCGTTCATAATCTCGATAAGCGCACCACCTTCGCGCATACCTGCAAGTCTAGTAAGGTCAATTACTGCTTCGGTGTGCCCCGGACGGCGTAGAACGCCCCTATCCTTAGCCCTAAGTGGGAAGATGTGACCCGGGCGACCTAGTTGTTCAGGCTTCGTATCAGGGTCAACAAGGGCACGAATAGTCTTAGCTCTATCCGTTGCAGAAACGCCTGTTGTACAGCCATCACCAATAAGGTCAACAGATACTGTGAATGGGGTTCCTAACATCGATGTATTGTCGCCAACCATCATATCCATCTGAAGTTCAGCACATCTACTAATTGTTAGTGGGGTACACAGCACGCCACGACCATTGTGTAGCATAAAGTTAACTTGCTCAGGGGTAATTGTCTCGGCAGCACAGACGAAGTCGCCTTCATTCTCTCTGTCCTCGTCATCTACAACAATTATTATCTTGCCCTGGCGCATATCCTCCAGAGCCTCCTCAATTGTACTTAAAACTGTCTCTTTTTTCATTATATTTTATTATTATTTTTTATTTACATTTGTAACTTTACGTGACTTAATCCACTGATAAATTGACTTATACCTTTCGGGGCTAAACAACCACTTCAGACGCTTCTTGTTAAATGTAAACAAGAAGAATAACATATACCCTATAAACACAAATACATCTAAGAAGATCTTGCTAACGAACATAAACAGATTATCTTCTGGTGATGGCCTTAACTTACGAAGCATTGCTTCATACGCCTCTACATTAAATAGGGCTGAGTCATTTGTAGACTTAATGGTCAGAAATATTGCCAGCGGGAAGAGTATAATGGATGATAACCACATACCTATAAATGGGTGCAGTGCTCCATCCTTTACGAACTTATCGCCAGTGGTCGAGATAATAAAGTAGATAACGAAGAATATCACCGACACCACAATAGGCATACCTAGTCCACCCCTACGAATAATAGCTCCAAGGGCGCTACCAATCAGAAAGAATATCATAATAGAGAAGGGTAGTGCCATCTTCTCTTGATAGTCTCCCTGTGCTCGATAGAGCATATTTGAGGCATATACGGGGAATTTCGACTCGTACTTTACGTAATTTCTCGCCTCGGTTGCTAGATTTTTTGCCCCTGCAAAGATCTTCTGACGATCTTCGGTACTCATTGTATCTATCAGTGGCAACTCCTTTAGCGGAGCAACCATCATAGGTAAACTATCTAAATCTGCGTGCTGTCCAAGGGTCTTAAAGATGTAATTCTTAGTAAATACCCTCGAGAATCTATCGACCAGCGAGTCCCTAGAGAAGCGTATAGAGTCGATAATATGGGATAGTTCCGACATGTTTTTAGTCTCACTACTAGAGCCAAACACGTCGTTATCAGAGCGCTCAAGGGCAAATCCCGAGATCGGTAGTAGCATATCTTGCTTACTGAATAGGTGGTGTGATAGGGTATTACGATTAAACCAATCATAGTTGCGGTTCTCTTCATATACCTCGCCATTAAATAGCGTAACATCTAGGTACTTTCTATCATCAGAGATACGAATATACCCCGAGTCAGCAACCGTTGTACGCATACTTGCTCGGTTGGAGTTATCATATATAAGTACATTTGTAAGCAGGTCTGTATCAGGGTCTTGATGGTCAACTCTGATACTCATATCTGGAATACCATTGAAGAATATACCATCTTTAAACTCCATCTCTTGGTTCTGTTTTTCGATATCAGAGAGTAGAGTAGCCATCTTGTGAAATGCGTATGGCGTAAGGTTGTTTATCAAAAAGAAGCTAGCGATACATACCCCTACAATCAATACAACAAGGGGGCGAGTGATCCTTTGGAGCGAAATTCCAGCTGCTTTAAGGGCTAGGAGTTCGTTGTTTTCACCCAACTTACCCATCGTCATAATGGAGGCCAGAAGGGTCGCCAGCGGCAGCGCCATCTGAATTAGTGTGGCTGCTGCATACATAATCAGCTCAAAGATAACCTTCATCGATAGTCCTTTACCAACTAGTTCGTCAATATACATCCATAAAAACTGCATCAGCAGGATGAACATAACGATAAAGAACGTAAGGATCATTGGCCCTACATAGGATTTTAATAGTAATTTATATGCAACCTTCATCTTCGGCTAACTCGTATCTTCTTTAGTCTAAATATTTTAAGTAATATCCCTGCCTGAGGCTCCGATATTAAACTACAAAGATAACATTTTTTATCGATAATTTAGTATCGTGGCACCTTATTAATATAAGTAGTATATAGACAATATGGCGCTAACAAATTGAGATAATAACCTAGCGAAATTCTAGAGTATCGGCGACTAAGCGGTAGAGTAAAGTTGTAAATCGAAATCTCGGATGGTTTAGACGAATATTAGGCAGTTGAGTGGTCAAATTCTCTTTTATTTAACATAATATATATTATCACACAATATATATCCATAAAATAGGGGTGTAGAGACTATAATCTACACCCCTTTAAGTAATCGCTACACTTAGCTGATTATCAGAATGGTAATGAATCAAACGATTCAAATGTATTATCCTCATAGAAAAGTATTACCTTGCGAATTTTCTTTGCGGAAAATTGCGGTAAAGTATCAGTAGATCTTTTATTT
This sequence comes from uncultured Rikenellaceae bacterium, assembly GCA_964369485.1. Classification (GTDB taxonomy): domain Bacteria; phylum Bacteroidota; class Bacteroidia; order Bacteroidales; family Rikenellaceae; genus Mucinivorans. The sequence goes on from CAYJFH010000002.1 coordinate 30,069, forward strand.
ACATCAACTACAGTAGGCTTAATTTCTACCTCTTTTTGATTTTCATTTACAGGAGCAACTTGCTGAGTTGGAATTTCTACTGCGATTTCTGGCTTTTTCGTAACTTCTGTAAACAGTGTAACGTCCTTATTATCTAGGATATCATCCTCATATAGGCCACACTTAGTGGCAGGTTCATCAGCTATCTGAGTTTCATTACTTTTGTCACTTTCTGGGTTATTAGGCTCTGAAATCTCCGCACCTTGAGTAGAAATATACATCTCGCCCTCGCCATTAATAAACCAGCGTGGATTTACGCTTGGAAACATAGTAAGTAGGCGAGCTATAAAGTCGAAATTAGGCTTATTCCTCCCTGAGAGTAAGTGCGATATACTAGAGGGCTGCACAGATAAAATCTCGGCAAATTTGGCAGAAGTTAGCCCTTCAGCACGCATTAATTGTTCTAGTCGTTGGTTCATTTTGTTACAGTTTTAATGTCTACGATACAAAGGTAACTATTTTTTAATAATTTACAACTTAAATTTTACAGCTCAAAATCAATGTTTATTCACACCTAAATTAATGCTTTAACGATATATCATAACTATTTGATTTTCGTCTATTTACCAACCACAAAAGTATGTATTTATTACTTTTGTTGTAAATATTGACATGCAATCAACTATTACTATATAAAATATCACTTTATATAAAACAGCCTAAAACACTGATTAACGACTAGTTACCAATAAATATATCACTGAAATATCACTGCAATATATCACTTACAAAAGCACATATTACAAATGTAACCACTACTCTACTTTCATTTCTCATTTTTTTAAACTATCTTTGTTACTACTTTTAAGAATGATAACACTACTCTATGAGACTACATAACCAAACATCAAAGTACACGACTCAACTGCTCCTCTTAATCCTGATTTCGACAGTGGCAAGAGCAGTATTAGCACTGACAACAGAGCTTGGAAATGACGAGGCGTACTACAGAGTTCTTTCGCTCTTCACCGAACATACCAACTACGACCATCCGCCAATGGTTGCATACTTGATACAGCTGACAACTCTAGGATCATCCTCCGAAACACTAGAGTGGCTAGTGCGACTCGGACCGATTCTGATTGGCGCTATCAATACATACCTTATATATTGGATCGCAAAGTCCCCAATATTCCGCTCGCAGCGCTCATTCTACTACAACTCAGTGCTCGATAAGGCAGATTACCGCCGAGGTTACCTCGCCGCACTGCTATATACTGCCTCAATATACTGTAGCGTACTAGTGGGTACATTTATAATGCCCGACACTCCCCTATCCCTTTTCTGGCTAATTACTCTATTGATTTTCAGTCGAATACTTCCTGTAGGCTCACGCTATAATGCGGCATCAATGTTGGTTGCAGGGGTTATGATTGGCCTTGCCATACTCTCGAAGTATAGCGGCGCTTACCTATGGGGAGCGGCCTTCCTATACATCATCCTATTTAACCGTAGTATTCTGACTAAGTGGTCATTATACGTCTCTGTGCTCCTAACATTTGCAGTACTTTCGCCACTAATTATATGGAATTACAACAATGACTTTGCGAGTATCGCGATGCACACCGAGCGAATTAGTAGTGGCACTTCGGTAAATATGCTATATTTTTGGCGAGAATTAGCAGGCTCAGCAGCATATAACGGACTGATTAACTTCCTATTAATACTCACTTCTCTCGTGGCGTATTACGTACTGAGAAGGGGCTATATGCCTAGAGGACATATGCGATTCCTACTATGTTTCTCGCTACCAATGGTGCTAATATTCCTTGTGGCATCGCTCACTCGCCCGACACTTCCACACTGGTCGGCACCAGCTTACTACGCATTTATCGTCATTGCAGCATCGTACCTATCAACTATTTCTATCAGAGTATCAAGATTTTGGATAGTCTCATCATTGACCCTTACAGCTCTCGCACTGACATTTGGAGCACTACAGATTAACTACGGAGTGGTAGATCTATCATCAAGTAGAGAGGTCACTGATATTACATATGGTACCGAGGATCCATCGTTAGATATGTATGGATGGGAGCAGCTCGAAGAAAAATTTGCGGCTATATACCATAATGACAAAGAGTTAGGCATTATGCCCGAGGGGGTAATAGTTGCGGCTACAAATTGGTTTGAGGCCTCGCATATCGAGTCATATATAGGTCTAAAGCACGGGCTAAAGATCATCACTCCTCTTGAGCAATCATATCGAAATGAATTCTACGCAAATCTATCTAAGTCGAGGGTGGCTGAAGATTTTGCCACAACCGAACCATTCTATGTACTTCTATCGGGAAAATTCCTAAGGAGTGAAGTTGGCACACTTGCACTCTTCGGCATCACCGAGGAGAGCCCTTATGAGGTGATTCCGATTGAGCGTGGCGGTGAGCTCGCAATAAACTTCATTCTCTATCGCATAAACCCAATGGATGTACAGGGTTCTGATTTAGAACCAAATCTCAGCGAGTTAAACACCCCTGCCAGCACTATTGATTCAACTAATAATCAACAAATTACACCCCAAATTCAACTGCAATAATTTTACTGTAAAGTAGATAAAAATAGCCGCAAATAGTGGCAAAAGCCCATAATAATAGAGAGCCACGCAAAATTTTGCGTGGCTCTCTATTATTATGAGTGAATGAGATCTGGTTACTCTATAACAATTGCATATCCGCCACTACGAGCAAGATCGATTGTAAGTTTTGTAAGATTAGTCACATTCATTGTCTCAATCTCGATAGCGTAAGGATCGTCTAGGTAGTCGCTCTTCTCTGTGTCTCTATATATCGTAGCCTTATAGTCCTTTTGTGGCTCTAGGAATGTAAGGTCAATCGTGCTAGTTCTGGTACTATCGCCAGAAATTGCACCTATAAACCACCTATCATCACCCTTCGCCTTTCGAGCAACTGTAACGTGGTCGCCAATCTCAGCTTCGAGTACTAAGGTCTTATCCCAATCAGTCGGGCACGCCTCAATAAATTTAAATGGCTCAGGATTCTTTTCGTAATTATCGATCATATCCGATGCCATCTGCCACGGTGAATATAGTACAACAAAGAGTGCGAGTTGCTTTGCAAGGGTTGTCTGCACACGTGTTTGTGGATGGACTGGGTTCGAGAAGTCGAATGTCACTGGCGTAAAGTCCATAGGACCAGCGAGTCCACGGGTAAATGGCAGAATTACAGTATGCGATGGAGGATTACCACCCTCGGCATCCCAAGCATCCCACTCCTGCCCCCTAACACCCTCTTGGGTCATAAGGTTCGGATATGTACGCTGTAGTCCCGTAGGGATAATTGGCTCGTGGTTATTAATCATAATTTTATGCGCTGCTGCGCTCTCAATTACCTTGCGGTAGTGTCTGACGCCATATTGGCTACTGTGCATCTCCTTACCATCCAGTAGATCACCAACATAGCCAGTCTTTACCGCAGATACTCCATATTTATTATAGAGCTCAAATCCTGCCTCCATCTGCTCTTCGTAATTACGGGTATTTCCACCAGTCTCATGGTGGCCGATAAGGTCTACTCCAAGCGCCTTAGCTCTGCGGGTAATCTCCTCAATATCAAAGTCATCATAGGCATCTGTAAAACTGAAATCCCACGTCTTCCAGTCATGGTTCCACCCCTCAACCAGCACTCCTTGGAAGTTATGTTTGGCTGCAAAGTCCATATATCGCAGGACATTTTCTGTCGTTGCACCATGTTTTTCGCCCTCATACCAAGTACTTAATCCTCGGTGATACTCCCACCAAATACCTATATATTTACCTGTCTTTATCCAAGAGGTATCCTCTATTTTTGAAGGCTCATTAAGGTTTAGCATCAAGCGGCTCAGCATAAGATCGCCGGGATTATCGGTGATGATCATCGTACGCCAAGGGGTACGAATCTCAGATTCCAAATACACCTTATCGCCACTACTCCAAGGCGTTAGCTCCGCCTTTAGAGTTGCGGTGCTATCCTTAGGTTTAAGGTTCATTGCGGCATAATCTGTTAGGTTTGCCTCGTGAATAGCATAGTATAACCCTCTATTGTCCTCGATTGTCACGGGTGTAGATACCCAATCTAGCTCGCTAGCTGGCTTTTGAGTAAATAGTGCCTCATAGAATCGTGTCTCCACGGGAATAGACCACGCCTTTGGATCTCCCACTAGCGCAAACTCCGTTAGTTCATCTATAATTGTAAGGTTTACTTCGCCCTCTTGCTTTGGGTACTCATATCTAAATCCAAATCCATCATTAAAGAGGCGGAAGACTATATCCATAGTAAGCCCTTGATTCACTTGATTTAGGGTTATTCGCATCTCGTTGTACTCATTGCGAATCACGCTCTCCTCGCCCCAAAGTGGTTCCCAGCTATCGCTAACTGAACTATACTCTGTACGCTCTATCTCGAAGTTACTAGACAGATCGATAGATTTCAGAAGAAGCCCTAGGCGAGATGGTAACAGAACTGTCTCTTCACCTCGCTTAACGCTATAATTTGGCTCACCTCTCTCATTGAGTGAAAAGGTGATTTCAAGGCTCTGATCTGGCGAGGTTAGCACCTGCTCCCTACTCTTTGTACATGAGCTAACTAGCAGCAATATAGCTACTATCAAAGATAGTTTCTGTGTAAATTTCATATCTATTAAGGTGTAAAAAAGGGGCGGAGGGTAACAACCTCCGCCCCTTGGATGTAGTTTTATCTAAATTATGAGCGAACCTCTGCGCCTAGCTTTACAAGTGCTGCGCTGATATTGCCCATAGATTTCTCGATATCCTTATCAGTAAGGGTTTTAGAGGCATCCTCTAGGATAAAGTTAAGTGCATATGACTTCTTGCCCTCTGGTAGTTTATCGCCTTGGTAGATATCAAATATCGATACACTCTTAAGCAGCTTCTTCTCGGCTCTAGTCGCTGCCTCACGTAGCGAAGCAAAGCTTACAGAGCTATCAACTAGTAGTGCTAGGTCACGTCTTACTGCCTGATACTTTGAGAGTTCCGCAGCCTTAACCTTAACTGTCGAAACGAGCTTTTGTAGCTTTTCAACATCAAGTTCAATGTAGTAAACACTCTGTACTGGTTTAATTTCGGCCATAGTGATTAGCTCTGGGCGGATCTGACCAATTGTGAATAGTTCGCCTCCACGAATAGTGTAGGTTGCCGATTCTGAAGTAAATAGGTCGCTATTTGCACCCTGCTCTAGCTTACCCTCGTAGAAGTTAAGCCCTAGTCGCTCAAATATCCTCTCCACTACGCTCTTAGCTGCAAAGAAGTCAGATACCTGTGCACCGCCATTCCAGCTCTTACGCCCCATATCGCCAGAGAGTGTAATACCTAGCCTCTGCGATTGTGAGTACTTCGAAAGTGCCTCTTTCTCTGAATTATAGAAATAGACATTACCAACCTCAAAGATTTTTAGAGAGTTACGCTTTCTTGCAACATTCTGAGATACTGTCTCTAACGCATTGAACGCAAGTGTTTGGCGCATAACCGATAGCTCCGAACTTAGCGGATTAAGTATCTTAACTGCGCTTGTAATTGGAAGGTTTTCTAGTTTTTCGTAGTATGATGCCTTAGTAAGCGAGTTACTCATCACCTCATTAAATCCAAGTGATACTAGCATCTCCGAGACTGCACCAACTAGCCTGTCGGTTGTCGGGCGGTTTCCAGTAGTTAGAACACTCTTGATAAATGGAGGGTTCTCAACGTTATTAAATCCATATAGGCGAAGGATCTCCTCGGCGATATCTGCCTCACGCTGGATATCAACACGATATGCAGGAACTCGAAGTTCCATTTTCGTTCCCTCTTGCGACACGATCTCAATCTCTAGCGACTTGAATATTGTATCGACTATCTCTGCTGGAATCTCCTTACCGATGAGTCTATTGATTCTACTAAGGTCTATCTTAACTTCAAATGGAGCGATAGGCTCAGGGTAGATATCAGCAACTCTACTAGTTACCGTACCGCCTGCAAGCTCTTCGATAAGCAGCGCACAACGCTTAAGGGCATATGGTGCCATATCTGGGTCACAACCACGCTCAAATCTCCACGATGCGTCGGTCGATAGTCCGTGGCGCTTTGCCGAACGGCGCACCCACGTTGGGTTAAAGTATGCACTCTCAATAAATACCGATGTAGTGCTATCACTTACACCTGACTCCTCGCCTCCAAATACACCTGCGATACACATCTCCTTCTCGGCACTACATATCATTAGGTCATCTGCCTCTAGGGTTCTCTCCACACCGTCAAGTGTAGTAAACTTAGTGCCAGCAGCCGCTGTACGTACAACAACCTCCTCAGCGGCAACCCTATCAAGGTCGAATGCGTGTAGTGGTTGGCCACACTCGTGAAGTACGAAGTTGGTAATATCGACAACGTTATTCTTAGGGTTTATACCTATTGTTTTAAGGTGTCTCTGTAGCCACTCTGGCGATGGTTTAACAGTAACTCCACGCATAACAACACCCATATATCTTGGGGCTGCCTCGCCACATTCTACTCTAACCTTTACCTCATCCTCTCCCTCCTTGAAGTTCTCAACTGATGGAAGTGTAGCGCAAACTTGGCTACCTAGCTGGATAGATAGAGATGCGGCTAGATCACGAGCAACGCCATAGTGCGATGCTGCATCAACGCGGTTAGGTGTAAGTCCAACCTCTAGGGCTAGATCCGACTCTAGGTTAAATACTGTAGTGGCAAGTGTTCCCGGAGTATACTCCTGCTCAAGCACGATAATACCATCGTGTGACTCCCCTACACCGATCTCATCCTCAGCACATATCATACCGAATGATTCAACGCCACGGATCTTAGATTTCTTGATTGCAAATGGCTCTTCCGACTCTGCTGGATATAGTTTAGTGCCAACAGTTGCTACGATAACACTCTGTCCCTCGGCAACATTGGGTGCACCACATACGATCTGAAGTGGGCTTTCGCCTCCAACATCAACAGTCGTTACCCTTAGTTTATCAGCATCTGGGTGTTTCTCACAAGTGAGCACCTTACCCACTACTAGACCCTTTAGGCCTCCCTTAATCGCCTCGATGCTCTCCACACCTTCAATCTCTAGCCCTGCAGCTGTCAGTAGCTTTGCGGCCTCTTCTGCCGAAATATCTGTATTAATATAGTTCTTTAACCAAGCGTACGAAATAGTCATATTGTGCTCAAATTTAATTGTATTTAAAGGGTCAAATTTACAAAAAATTTGTCTAAAATTCACATAAAAGTGACTCTATAAGGGATATTTTTGCAGGTGAGTCAGTCTCTAGCAGTAGATTTTCAACCATCTTGCGTGCCTTTACACGACTTGTCCTATTGGCATCACTCAGTAGTGGAGCTGTCCAGTTAAGGGTCATAACCAATTGATATCTATAACTTTCATTAAGATTATCAACAATTCTCTCCAACTTATAGATGTATCCAATAGCGTCCCCTGCCTCCCTAAGCTCTAACAACTCAATAATTCCACTAGCATATGGGGTAAGGGTCAGGGTCTGGGTATCATTCAGTAGGGGTAGTAGATCCTCCTTTACTGTAGTTTCATAGTTTGCAACAGCGCCTATAAGGACACCGTAGACGATATCATTGAACTTATCCCTTGCAAGTTCGACATCAAAAAATTCATCGAGATTATCACGCAGAAACTCAAAGCTAGAGCTACCATAGTGGGTAATCACACTCGACGAGAATATATCCCAATGGGATTTTGCTAACAGGTGTTCTCGCCCTTGTTCTCTGAGGTACTTCTCTACGATTTGCTCTAACCTCTCTGCATCACTAGGCTTTAGGGATGTTGCGGAGGTAGCGATTCTATATATAGTCTCTAACTCCCAGACTAAGTTGCCACTCTGAGCTAGTAGTATCTCCGATAGTTGCGCATCAAAGTCCTCTGTATTAAAGGTCTTATCTAGCTTCAGTAGCGCATCGCCCTTCGCATTAAAGACAACTAAGAAAGGATAGCTCGTAACGCTATATTGTTGCGCCATCGCCGCCCCTAGCTCACCTCCTGTATCGACACTATATACTATAAATGAGCGTGCTGCAACCTCCGATTTTAGTATCACATCGTGCATCCAACTGCTCTTTCTGCTCCACGGAGCAAGAAACTCTAAAAGCAGTAGTTTTTCACTCTCCTTAGCCTCATCAAGTGCCTCATATACAGTGCCTTCAAAAATAGTTACGCTCTGTGCCCTACCTACTTGAGGTAGAGCGCAGAGCGCAAAAAATAATATAGTTAATAGCCTTAGCATAGATTAACTATTTTAAGGAGTTGTATGGGACTAGCAGCCACCTTCGCAACCACAATCTTTGCTTTCGCAACCCTCTTTTTCGTCACCACAACCGCAGCCACAGCCACCGCCCATAGTGCCAAAGAACTTAGCTGCATCCTCTTCGTTGCTCTCACGTACTGCAAGTACAGAACCGCTGAAGTTAAGAGTTTTGCCTGCCATTGTGTGGTTGAAGTCCATTGTAACTGTATTTTCGCCAACCTCTTTGATAACACCCATCATACGGTTACCTTGGTTGTCGCCCATTGGAAGTGCATTACCTACAACTAGTAGATCTTCAACAACCTTACCATCAACCATAAAGATATCTTTTGGAAGTTCTACAACTGCCTCTGGGTTATATACACCGTATCCCTCCTCTGGAGTAAGGGTAAATTCAAATGTTTCACCTGCCTCTTTGCCATCGATTTGAGCCTCGAATGCTGGAAGTAGCATACCCATACCGAAGATAAACTCTAGTGGACGCTCGCTATTTGCGCTATCTACTACCTGACCCTCTACATTTAGTTCATAAGCTAGTGAAACGAGTTGATTTGCTGTAATTTTCATTGTTTTGTATTTTGTTTATTGTTCTAAAGTTTGGCAATTTAAGTACCAATATTTTTAAGCGTTTTATGGGGCGATTTATTGCCCCATACCATTATTTATACGAGTCTAGTGTCGCACAAGTACACATAAGGTTTCTATCGCCATATCCTGCATCGATCTTCGAAACGTATGGGAAGAACTTATTCTCTCTGATCCACTCTAGCGGATATGCCGCCTGAGCACGTGAGTAGCTATGTCCCCACTCTGCATCGTCTCTTGCGATCTCCGAAGCTGTGTGAGGTGCACTCTTAACTACGTGGTTCATATCTTCAGCACCCTTAAATGCCTCACACTCCGCCTTAATAGTTAGAAGTGTTTCGATAAAGCGATCTATCTCCGCCTTGCTCTCACTCTCAGTTGGTTCAACCATTAGAGTATCATATACTGGGAAGCTAAGTGTAGGAGCGTGGAAACCGTAGTCCATTAGACGGCGTGCAATATCTGCACACTCTACACCATAATCTTGGCGGTATCTACGGTAGTCAAGGATAGTCTCGTGACCAACTCTTCCCGTCTCACCGCTATACACTACATCAATCTTACCTTTAAGTGATGCTGCAATATAGTTTGCTGCAACGATTGCCATCTCCGAGATGCGCTTGATGCCCTCTGCACCAATCATCTTAACGTAACCGTAAGTAATAAGTAGTACAAGTGCCGAACCGTAAGGAGCAGCTGCAACAGCCGTGATGCCCTCATCGCCACCACACTTCATAATTGGGTGAGATGGAAGGAACTTCACTAGGTGTTCCGCTACGCCGATAGCACCAACGCCCGGGCCACCACCACCGTGAGGGATAGCAAAGGTCTTATGTAGGTTCAAGTGACACACGTCTGCACCCATAAAGCCCGGAGACGATAGACCACAAACAGCGTTCATATTCGCACCATCATAGTACACCTGACCGCCATTTTGGTGAGTGATCTGAATCAGTTCACGAATACGGCTCTCAAATACACCGTGAGTAGATGGATATGTAATCATCGAGCACGCAAGGTTATCCTTGTGTAGCTCAGCCTTAGCCTTCCAATCCTCTAGGTCGATATTACCATTCTCATCACAAGCCGTTACCACAACCTTCATACCAGCCATAACAGCCGATGCAGGGTTAGTACCGTGTGCAGATGATGGAATTAGAGCAACGTTACGATGACCCTCGCCACGAGATTCGTGGTAAGCACGGATAACCATAAGGCCTGCGTACTCACCGTGAGCACCTGAGTTAGGCTGGAAGCTCATACGTGCAAAGCCAGTAACCTCCGAGATCATAGAATCAAGTTCAGTGATTAGCTCTTGGTATCCTTGAGCCTGCTCTACTGGCACAAATGGGTGGATATTGTTCCACTCATCTAGTGAAAGTGGCATCATCGATACCGCTGAGTTTAGCTTCATTGTACACGAACCTAGCGAGATCATAGAGTCTGCAAGCGATATATCTCTACGCTCTAGCTTCTTGATATAGCGCATAAGTTCAGTCTCTGAGCGGTACTTAGTAAATACACTATCAGATAGAATTGCACTCTCTCTAATAAACTCTGGAGCGAAGCTAATAGCCTCCTCATCCACGCTGTCGATCACTGGGAAGTTGTCGCCACCTGCTGCAAGTGCAAATACCTTTACTACTCTATTTAGCTCATCGATATCAGAAACCTCATCGAAGCTAAAGCGAACTTGTGTCTCAGATGGGTAGTAGAAGTTAAAGCCATTGATCTGTGCGATATCACGGATGATTGCAGAGTCCTCAACCTCAACCTCGATTGTATCGAAGAAGTTTTCGTTCTTAATTGTATAGCCTAGCTTCTCTAGTGCACCTGCCGCTGCAGTTGCTAGAGTGTGGCAATTTAGCGCAATGCGTCTAATGCCTTCGGCACCGTGATATACTGCGAACATACCTGCCATAGTTGCAAGTAGCGCCTGAGCTGTACATATATTAGATGTAGCCTTATCACGCTTGATATGCTGCTCACGAGTCTGAAGAGCCATACGTAGAGCCTTGTTACCTAGTCTATCAACCGATACACCGATAATACGACCCGGCATATTACGCTTGTATGCCTCACGTGTTGCAAGGTATGCAGCGTGTGGTCCACCATAACCTAGTGGAATACCAAAGCGACCAGTCGAACCAACTGCGATATCTGCACCCCACTCAGCTGGAGATTTTAGTAGTGCAAGCGATAGGATATCTACTGCCGCAGTTACTAGGATCTCACGCTCGTGACAAGCTGCAGTAAACTCTTCGTAGTTACAGATCTCACCATCGGCTGCTGGATACTGAACAATAGCACCAAACTCACGACCAGTAAACTCATAGTCATAGAAGTTATCAACCGCTAGTTCAATTCCTAGAGGTTCAGAGCGAGTTAGCAGTAGATCTAGTGTCTGAGGGAAGATGTTTTCATCTACGAATAGTACGTTACGACCCTCTTTTGCTGCTGTACGGCTACGCTGTGCAAACATCATTGTCATTGCCTCGGCAGATGCTGAAGCTTCGTCAAGTAGCGAGCAGTTAGATATCTCCATACCCGTTAGCGAACATACCATAGTCTGGAAGTTAAGTAGCGCTTCGAGACGGCCTTGCGAAATCTCTGCTTGGTATGGTGTGTATGAGGTGTACCACGCTGGGTTCTCAAAGATATTACGGATAATAGCTGCTGGAACTGCGCTGGTGTAGTAACCTACCCCAATTAGCGAGCGTAGCGACTTGTTCTTCTTTCCTAGGGCACGAATATGGGCTGCAAATTCAGCCTCACTCATCGGCTTATCTAGCTTTAGAGGTTCGTGGAGACGGATGTTTTCTGGCACTACTGCCGAGATTAGCTCATCAACGCTCTCAACTCCGATGGTTGATAGCATCTCCTTTAGTTCACTTTGATTAGGACCAATATGACGGTCTATGAATCTATCCTGCATTGATTTTTATTTTTTTAAGATTTTAAAGTACAAATTTATATTATTTTCGCAATACTACCAAACAATAGTTTGCCATTCTCTCTGCTTTATTTCATCCACCAATCTACTAGGCTGTAAATCAGCCATCACCTCGCTCTTAAAAGGGTCAACTACACCCCTCAACCACTCCACAATAAGGCTCTTATAGTCACCATAGTTGCCCACACGGGGGTACTTCTCGCCTAGAAACGAATTTACCGCCACCCTATATAACTTTTTTGCGTCTAGTGGCCAATTCTCTACCCTTGCACCCCTATCCTTACTCAGATTAACAGTGTGCGGCACACCACTAATAGAGAGATGGTAGTAGGCTGGCGAACGGTGGCGCAGTAGATCGTCGCTACCTCTCTTCACACTATAGTAGCGGGTTGAGTAACTACGCTCCATTATCTGCCTTAACTCCCTTCCGCTAATCTCCACGACAACCAAATCATTATTATAGTGAATCAACTCCACAACCTGCCTTATATATAGCTCGCAGGGCAGTGAACCATCTAGGCGAGTTGGGGCAAATAGCGAGAGTTCAGCACCCGTAATATCGCTCTGAAATGTATGGAAGAGCGACTCAAAATCACTACTCCCATATGGGTTATAGCGTAGCGTGGTATCAAAGACCCTAAGTGGTGTTGCGAAGTAACGCTTAATAGCCTCAATATCTGAGGCGAAGTGCTCATTAAAACTCCTACTCTGAGGAAAATCCGATATATCACGCAGCACCATAGTACTATCTGCCTCTACCAACTCCCCACCAATATAGTCCATAACCCTAGGAAGAAGTGTGCTATCCACCGCATTACAGTAGTGGCGGTATCCCCAAGAGAGTGAATCTACAACCCTTAAGTGCACTTCGCCCTGCTCACGCCACGCCTCTACATAGGTTGCGACGGCTGGCAGAGAATTTTTGCAGTAATAGCCACTCAGGGGATAGAATGAGAATAGACCCTCAATCGATACATCAACACGCCTTTGAGCACTAGCATTAGTACCCATAAGTAGTGTAAATATTACCGTTGTTATAAAAATTCGCCATCCCATACTAACAAACTTACAAAAATTTTTGTATCTTCGTTGTGTTTTGAGCGAATAAATTATGAGATTTTTTATAGAACTAGCATATAGAGGTACAAATTTTCACGGATGGCAGCGTCAACCCAATGCACACACAGTGCAGGAGGCGATAGAGAGCGCACTGAGCACTCTACTTCGTCAACCTACTGAGATCGTTGGATGTGGGCGCACCGACACTGGGGTACATAGTAGTTTCTATGTAGCTCACTTCGACTACAGCGGCACAGTACCTATTGACGACAAGTTAGTCTTTAGGCTAAATGCAATACTTAGTCGAGATATAGCGATCTTTAGGGTCTACCAAACAGATAAGCACGCTAGGTTCGATGCCACAGAGAGGGAGTATCAGTACTATATCTCACGCCATAAAGATCCATTTTCGCAGAACCACACTTGGCAGATGACCAGACCACTAGACATTGACGCTATGCAACGTGCTGCCGACAAACTACTAAAATACAGTGACTTTAGCGCATTTGAGAAGATAGGCTCAGACAATAAAACCTCGCTATGTAAGATAACCAAGGCGCAGTGGGAGGCTACACCTCAGAGGTACACATTTACTATCGTTGCCGATAGATTTCTACGTGGGATGGTTCGCCTGATTGTCGGTACGCTTGTTGATGTGGGCAGAGGCAAGATAAGCCCAGAGGAGTTTGCACAGATTATTGAGAGTGGAGATTGTCGCCGTGCGAGCTCTGCAGCTCCATACGATGGGCTCTTCCTAACTAGAATAGAATACTAAAAATAATAGATAAAACTACAATTAAACAAAAAAACCTATGGAAATCAGAGAATTAAAACCAACTAATGTATGGAACTACTTTGCAGATATTTGCGAAATTCCTCACCCTTCTAAGCACGAAGCAGCACTACTGGAGTACCTAAAGAAGTTTGCTGAGACACACTCACTTAGCTACCGCCAAGACGAGACCCTAAATATCGTAATCGAAAAGGCAGCAACTGCTGGCTACGAAGATCACGAAGCAGTTGTACTTCAGGCTCACATCGATATGGTGCCTCAGAAGAACTCAGATACTGATTTCGACTTCACAACTGATTCGATTATTCCACTTATCGATGGTGAGTGGGTAACGGCACAAGATACTACCCTTGGCGCTGACAATGGTATTGGATGTGCTGCAATGCTTGCAATCCTATCGGACAACACACTTAAACACCCACGCATAGAGGCTCTATTTACAGTTGACGAGGAGACTGGTCTAACTGGTGCAAATGGCCTAGCCGAAGATCTAATCACTGGTAAGACTCTTATCAACCTTGACTCTGAGGACGAGGGCGAACTATACGTTGGTTGCGCTGGTGCGGTGAACAACTCTGTGGATATGACCTACACTCCAGAGTCACTTCCAGCAGGTTATACTACCCTACGCCTAAGCCTTCGTGGCCTTAAGGGCGGACACTCGGGTATGGAGATTATCCTACAGAGAGCCAATGCAAATAAGCTAATCAACCGCTTTATGCGCGAGCAGATTGCTCAAAATGGCCTGAGAGTATGTGAAATTGATGGTGGCGGTCTTCGCAATGCGATTCCTAGAGAGGCAACTGCCCTTGTAGCTGTTCCATCGGAGAATGTAGCTAACTTCCTTGACGAAGTTGCAAAGTATGAGGCTACAATCCAAAGAGAGTTTGCAGCCGTAGAGGATAGCATCGTATTTGGTGCGGCTCAGGAGTCTGCTGCGACTGAGGTTCTTTCTATAGAGGATCAAACCAAAATTATCAACGCTATCACTGCTACTCCTAACGGTATCTCAAGAATGAGCGATGCAATGGAAGGTCTTGTTGAGACATCTACAAATATGAGTCGTGTAGAGGTTAAGGGCGGTAATCTAAATATCCTATTTATGACTCGCTGTATGGTAAACTATGGCAAGATCGAGCTTAATGCAATGATCCGTGCAGTATGGGAGAGCGCAGGCGCTACTGTTACCGAGACTGGTGACTATGACGGTTGGGCACCAAATATGAGCTCAAATATCCTTGCTAAGATGAAGGCTCTATACACTGAACTATATGGCAAGACCCCAGAGGTTAAGGCTATCCACGCAGGCCTAGAGTGCGGTATCATCGGTGCTAAGTACCCAGAGCTAGATATGATCTCTTGCGGTCCAACTATCCGCTTCCCACACTCTCCAGACGAGAAGGTAAAGATCGACACTGTTGAGAAGTTCTACGACTTCTTAACTAAGGCTCTAGCAACTCTATAGTAATACTAAGGGGTATATATACCTTTAAGGGGCGACTTTCTTTTGAAGAAGTCGCCCCTTTTACTGTGCCATATAACGCTTACTCTAAGAACTTTAAGATATGGCGTGCAATTTCCGTTGGCATCTCCTCTACTGCAAAGTGTCCAGCACCTAGCAGGTGAAGCTCTGCGTTAGGCAGATCACGCAGGTACGCCACTGCCCCATTCTTATTAAACTTTAGATCCTTTGCACCCCAAACAATCAGGGTCTTAGGCTGAGTTTCACGCAACATCTCTTGCCACCTAGGATAACTCTCTAAGTTATTGTTATAGTCCTGAAATAGTGCTACTTGAATCAATCTATCATCTCTGGTTTGCAGAAAATTAAGGTCGTGTACCCACGCATCGGGGCTCTGAATATTAAGGCTGTCGGGCGAGATATCAAAGAGGTACTGCTTATTTATAATAGCATCACTGCTCGTAAGGCCATATAGCTGCTCAAACTTCGCCTCACTAGTATCACTTTGCGCCGTGCGGAAGAACTCTTGGCGCTGAGGTGTAAGCCCATCGAGGTAGGTGTTGGCATTCTGAACTATCAGAGCACTAATCCTCGAAGGGTCTCTCTCCATCATCCTATAGCCAACTGGCGCACCAAAATCCTGCATATACATTGTGTACTTATCAATACCTAGACTATCGAGCAACCTATTATTATAGTCAGCAAGTAGTTCAAATGTATAGTCGACACTATCCACTGGCGGATGGCTACTATACCCCGAGCCTAGATTATCGGGTGCGATAACGTGGTAGTGGGTCGCCAACATTGGAATTAGATAGCGATAGGTATGCGAAGAGGCTGGGTAGCCGTGCAGCAGCACGATAGTTTGCGGATTGTCCACTCCCGATTCACGGTAGAATATCCTCTGTCCATCAATATCTTGATAGTTATATGTAATTGGCGGAGGCAGGAAGTAGTCGTTCTGTGTAGTGCAGCTGCAAAGTACTAGTGCAACAATAGTTTGAAAGAGTAGTTTCATTATTTTAAGGGAGTTAAGTGGATTTATTTAGGCGTTAAATTACTAATAATTTTCCGACTATACAAATCCCCACCCTATATTTCAACAACTCTCTATATAACCTCAATAATCTCACTCTGTGGTAGGCGAGACTTTGGCAGTATTGCATTGAAATCATCGGAGGTACGATAACCCACTGCTACAACCACTGTGGAGTTATACCCTCTCTCGATAAGCCCTAGCTCACTATTTAGGATTGTGGCAGAGAATCCCTCCATCGGCACTGCATCGAGCCCCAATGCCGAGACCCCAAGCAAGAAGTTTCCTACATTTAGATAGGTCTGCTTCTCTAGCCAGTGCGCCATATCTTTGAGTTCATAGCTATGGATATTGGCAAATGCCCTGCGTCCACCATCAGCCTGCTCACGGAACTCCTCCTCTGCGTATCGACCGTCCCTATCCTCGCACTCTAGCAACTTCTCAAAGTAACTATCATTCACATCAATTCGGGTCGAAAAGACCACCACGACCGATGCCGATAGTATCTTATGTTCATTAAAAGCGAAGAATCCACTTGTCGCCCTTGCTATGCGCTGCTTTCCAATTTGAGTGGTGGCAATGGTAAAGTGCCACGGTTGAATATTTGTCGATGATGGCGCAAGTTGCAACAACTCCTTTACCTCCTCTAGTACTTCGACCTCTAGTGCTCTCGATGAATCAAAGCTCTTAGTAGAGTACCTCCTCTTAGCGGCTGTAATAATGTCCATTTTTTTAGCTTTTTATTTAGGGTTAAACATTTTAATGGAGTAATAACAAATTATGTACCTAATATGCTTAAAGAGTCAATAAAGATTAGGGCTATTCTAACACTCTAAGTGTTAGAATAGCCCCTAATAAGGTTATATATCTTCTCTTTAGACTAGAATCTGTAACCTAGAACGATTGAGAAGTTGCGGTTGTTATAGATGTTCTTAGCACCTACAGTTGAACCTGTATTGTGTGACATATTAGCTAGACCATAGTCAAGGCTAACACCTAGGTAGTACTTCTCCATATAGTAAGCACCAACACCTACCTTAACACCGAAGTCGAAGTTCTGAAGGTCAGCAGTTACATTAGTTGCAGTTGTCTTACCAAAAGCATCGTTCTTAGTCTCTGAAATTTGACCGTTAGAGGCAACCTCCTCTAGGATAACTTGACCACCTAGACCATAACCTAGGTAAACACCACCATTAACCTCTAGCGCAAGGTCGCTTGAGTAATCTGCACGAAGTGATAGAGTAAGTGGAACTTGAAGGTACATTAGATCTGTAGTTAGTGTACTTGATTCGCCAGTTACTGGATCAGTTATGTGATTTCTATCACCAAGGCTCATAAGAGATACACCCGGACGGAAGAACAGGTAGTCTGCTACCTCGAACTCAGTAAGAGCAGTGATATTGATACCTGCCTTTGTACCTGCGAATGAAGATGAGTTGTCATTTTCGAAACCATATCTAATATCAGAAAGGTTAACACCTGCACGCACTTCGATAGGGAATGATTGTGCTGAAGCTGTAGTTGCTAGACCTACTAGCATTAGAGCTGAAAGAATAATCTTTTTCATTGTTTTTTATTTAAATTTTGGTTTAAAATTCGGTGTAAATGTAAGGTTTTATATCTAATCTCCAAAAAATATCTCCATTTTTTTAGTAATTCTTAACAAAATTAAACACCTAAATATACATATTATCAATATTTTAAATTATTTTCAATTCCATAACACTATTCACGCACCTCAAAATTTTACCACATCTTTACTATTTCTGTGAAAGTTACTAACTTTGCAGTTAATAGAGACAACAAACAAACTAAAAATACTGAAAGACTATGAAAGTTGTAGCAATACTTGGCAGTCCACGTAAGAATGGTAACTGCGCCGAGAGCCTAAAGATTATGGCGAATATTTTTCAAGCCGAGGGTATCGAACTAGAGGTACTAGAGATTGGAGGCAAGGTAATTCGTGGCTGTGTGGCCTGCAAGGGGTGCGCTAAGAACCAAAATGAAAGGTGCGTATTCGATGACGAAGTAAACGAGGCAATCCAAAAGATGAAAGCAGCAGATGGCATTGTACTTAGCTCACCTGTCTACTTCGCTGGTATTGCAGGGACTATGAAGTCATTCCTAGATAGAGTATTCTACGTAGCTAGCAGTAATGGTATGCTACTTAGAGGCAAGGTTGCAGGTGCGCTTGTAGCCGTTCGCCGTAGCGGTGGTACCCACACCCTAGCTGGCCTTAACCACTATATTACATATGGTGAGATGGTGGTTGCTACCTCTACATATTGGAATGTAGTACACGGGCGCGAGGCTGGCGAGATGCCTCGTGACTATGAGGGCGTACAGTCTATTGAGACACTCGCTCGCAATATGGCGTGGCTTATGAAGATGAAGGCGGCCGCAGGTATCGAGCAACCGGCCAAAGTAGATAAGATATACACTAGCTTTTTAGACTAAGAGATGAAAAAAATTCTGCCAACCATAACGCTACTACTTGCAGTAGCCCTTACATTAGTAGTATCACGCGATCTATTTAGCAGCAACCCTAAAGAGGAGGTTGCAACTGAGATGCTCGACACTCCATCAGCCGAGGAGATAATTCTCAGCAATATAATGACTCGAAATAGTGTAAGGAGCTATCTCGACAAACCTATCGAGCAAGATAAGGTAGAGAAGTTACTCCGTGCAGGTATGGCATCACCATCGGCTGGCAATAAGCAGCCGTGGGCATTTGTGGTGGTCAATAATAAGGAGACACTCACAAAGCTAGGCAATGCACTACCCTATGCCAAGATGACCTCGGATGCACCCCTCGCAATTGTTGTATGTGGGGATCTCTCAAAGGGATTTGAGGGTATAGCTAGTGAGTACTGGATTCAGGACTGCTCGGCAGTTAGCGAAAATATCCTACTGGCGGCTCACGCCCTAGGCCTTGGAGCTGTCTGGACAGGTGTACACCCTATCAAGGAGCGTGTTGAGTTTGTAAGCAAAGAGCTTGAACTCCCCGACCATATAGTTCCACTAAATGTAATTCCAATTGGCTATCCATCAGGCGATACACCCGTTAAGGATAAGTGGAACCCATCGAGCGTAAGGTATAATAAATGGTAAGCTAAACTCTTAGAATTATTACTAATTAGAACCAAACATATACCTGATACTCCTATGAAGTATCTATTTCACTCACTAACAGAGCTACTAGAATTATCTAGTGGCTCTGCTATTTATATGGCTAATCCTAACTTTCTTAAATAAAAAAACCGTACCTTTATATGCGAATTAACCACTATTTACCAAACTAAACCCCAAAAAATCATGAAAAAGACTAAATCATGGAACAGACTTCTACTCCTGCTCTCTGTAACCCTAATGGCACTTAGCTGTAAGGAGACTCCAGAGCCGACTCCACCTGTCGATCCTACGACACCAATCGAACCATTTACCATTGAGTTAGTATCATCGACTCCTACTAATTTCGAAGTATCGGTTAAGTATAATGCATCGATGGAAGAGCACGCATACTACATCGGCATCCTGCCTGAGGGTACAGCCACTACATCATACAACACAGTAGTGGAGTACGCAGCCAATAAGGGTTCAGTGCTAGGAACAGTCGATAATAAGTACATATTCTCTGGAAACGCTACCACTAACCTTGCCGATAATTGGGAGGTTACTAACAAGACTACATATAGGGTAGTTGCCTTTGCCATTGATGCAGATGGTGAACTACTAACTAATGTAGCCTATAGCGATGTTCTTGTCGACTCTGGTCTGCCAGATAGCGGCACTCCGTATATCTCTACAGTTACTACTACCTACTCTGATATAGTAGTAGATGTTCAGATGAATGGATATGAAGGCAATTACTTCTTTGCCGCCTGCCCTACTTCGGACTTTGAAGATATCTTTAAGGGTGACCCTAATACCTTTGCTGAGGCATATATCTATACTGAAATTAATGACTACGGAACAGATCTAAGCGTAGTAGATGACACCTATGTATTCAATAGCAGTGCAACTATCAACACCTATGGCTCTTGGATTCTAACTGCTGAGGGCAGCTATACTATCGCTATCTTTGGTATCGACAATAGCGGTGAAATCCTCACAGATGTGTCGTGGAAGAGCGCCACTCTTAGCCCACTTCCTGAAGGTAGTGTAGCTGTGGAGGTCGAGAGTACAGATAGAGAGAATATCTACCTTAATACTACTCCAACTACAGAGATCGAGAAGTATATGGTAGCAGCTACACCATCGGATGTCTTCACACAAAACTTTAAAGATAATGCCAACGAACTTGCAACAAGTGTTATTTTCAATGTTATAGGCAAGGGCATCGACCTAGGCACAGTGGATAACGCATATATCTTTAGTGGTGATGCAAATGTGGCGATAGGTGAGCAGTGGAATATTCGCTCTGACAAAGAGTACACTGTCATTACATTTGGTATTGATGGAGATGGTCGCCAATCATCACAGGCTACAATTGTAGAGGCTACTACCATCGCATACGACCCTACACTAGGTACAATTGATGGTATAGCTATATCTGATATCACCTACATGGATGCAACAGCTACTGTCACCACCTCTTCATTCTCTGGCATATACTTCCTAGCTCCATTCCCAACTACTGAATACAAGGAGCTGTTCCAGAGCGACCCCGAAGCACTAGCAATAGCACTCGGCACTGAATTCTATGATAAGGTAGATATGAGTACTGCCGATGACAGATACACATTCAACGCTAATGCTACTGTTCAACTATCTAGTGGCTGGGACTTTGCACACGGAGTTGAGTATATAGTAATTGCCTTTGGTGTTAGCCCTGACGGAGGTGTACTATCTGCACCTGCGGTATCTGATCCATTTACCACAGATAACTATCCAGATTTAACCTTCACTATTGATGTGGTTGATAAGACCGAAACCTCAGCGAGGGTTAAGTTTACACCATCTATAACAGATATCAGTTACTACTGTGATATGGTCTCAAAAGCGGACTATGACCACCTAACAGACTATGAGATATATGAGTCTTTTGTTGCCAAAAACGGCTCTTGGTATGACTGGTACTTAGTATCTGGAGAGTACGAGCGCACGCGAACTGACCTTAGAGCAGGTACGGAGTATATCGCTCTTGCTTACGGCCACTCTGACGCTATAGGTATCGGAACTACTGTAACTAGGCACTACTTCACCACCGAAGGAACTTACGTACCACCACTTGAGATACCAACCGAGGTAACAATACCTACAAATGATTTTGGTGCAATTGCTGCATTTAACCCAACGACCAACACTATTGACTATAAACTTACACCAATAGATAAGGAGATGACCTACCTAACTGGAATAATGGCAGAAGAGCTTTGGGATTCATACAGCAGCGACAGCGAACGAGTTATCAAACACCTCAACGAAGTTGCTGAGTCTGGTGCTGGCTTTGGCCACGACTATGAGAGATCACTCTATGTCTTTAGCGAAAATGGTGACAAGAACTCAACGCAGTATAGTCTATCTCCTAGTACTAAATATGTACTATTTGTCTATGGTATTAATATCACTACGGGAGAGCTTACCTCTAAGTTAACTTATACAACTATGACAACTAGTGCTGCTACTACTGGAGCGCCTAAGTATTACTCTTCGGCTCAGATAACTGCCTCTAACTACGAGAAGCAATACAGAGCTAAACAAGAGGCTACACCTGCACCACAAGTAGTTGAACATCAAACACAACTACCAATTGCAAAGGATCTCGAACTAGCAAAATACTTCAGAAATAGAGCTGTAAATAGCATTTCAATTGATGGCAGCACACTAGCTCCAGCTGAATTACGAAAATAATTTAATATTTTAGACCCCTAGTATATAGGTGGTTAATAGAGAGGGGTTGTAGATTTTTATATATCTACGACCCCTTTTTTTGTATTTTCAGCACTTTAAAGCCCCTAATACTATATATTCAACTGCCTGAATTTAATAGAATTAAGACTAAATTTAAATCTACATAATAAAAATTATATTTTAGATGTAGGAAATCTGCCTATTTTTGACTATCTTTGCGCTCCGAAAGCCCCCCAACGGATATTGGGCATATAACCTAATATAAACAAAAAGTTTTTAATCAAAATGATGTTGCAACCAAACGAGATTGTTCAGTATGCTGCAAAGGCAGCACAAACAAAGGCTACCTTCCCCCTAAAGAAGCTTCTCGTTCTTAGTTTCCTAGCCGGCGTATACATCTCTATGGCTGGTCTAATCTCGGTAATGAGCGGATATGGAATGCCTGAACTCACTGCCGGAAACCCAATGCTCACAAAGCTACTAATGGGAATTGTCTTCCCCGGTGGTCTATGCCTAGTTGTACTAGCAGGCGCAGAACTATTCACTGGAAACACTGCATACTTTATGCCAGCAATACTTAGCCGCAAGGCTACTGTAGGTTCAATGCTAAAGAACTGGACAGTAGTATGGCTAATGAACTTCGTAGGTGCGCTATTCTTCGCCTACTTCCTAGTCCACCTAACCCACGTAGCCGATGCCGATATATATAGAGCAGGATTCGACAGTGTGGCTGCGGCAAAGACAAGCAACTCATTCCTTACAACAATGCTAAAGGGTATTGGTGCTAACTGGCTAGTATGTCTAGCAATGTGGCAAGGTATGGCAGCTAAGACCGTCTTTGGTAAGGTAATCGGCATATGGTGGCCAGTGATGATATTCGTAGCAATCGGATATGAACACTCTATTGCAAATATGTTCTTAATTCCTATGGCTATGTTCCAAGGTGCAGATATTACAATTAGCGAACTATTCACCTCTAACCTTATCCCAGCTACTCTGGGTAACATTATTGGTGGTGCGCTGTTCGTAGGCTCGGCATATTGGTATAGCTACGAAAAGACAAACTAGATATTGGCTAAATAAATAAACAAACTTTTAATATTTTTTCGCAATTAAATAATACAATACACTTTTATAAACAACACAACAACTATGAAGTACAATGAAGAGGCTTGGTCTGGATTCTCAGGTGGAGAATGGACAGACGAGATTAATGTAAGAAACTTTATTCAGACAAACTACACACCATATACTGGCGATGATAGCTTCCTAGTAGGTTCTTCCGACCGCACACGTGCGCTTTGGAACACACTAACTGAGATGTTCAAAGTAGAGCTTGAGAAGGGCGTTTACGATGCAGAGACAAAGATGCCATCGAGCATTGACGGTTACGGTGCGGGATATATCGACAAAGAGAACGAAGTTATCTTCGGTCTACAGACTGACGCTCCACTGAAGCGTGCAATCTTCCCTAAGGGTGGTTGGAGAATGGTAGAGACTGCTCTACAATCATACGGTTATGACCTAGACCCAATGACAAAGGAGATCTTCACTAAGTATCGTAAGACTCACAATGAGGGTGTATTCTCAGCATATACCAAAGAGATGCTAGACGCTCGTCGTTCTGGCGTTATCACTGGTCTTCCAGATGCTTATGGTCGTGGTCGTATCATCGGTGACTACCGTCGTGTAGCACTTTACGGTACTGCTAACCTACTTTCAGATAAGAAGGCTCAACTAAATAGACTTGACGTTCAGGAGATCACTTGTGATATCATCCAACAGCGTGAAGAGGTTTCTGAGCAAATCGCTGCTATCAAGAGCTTCGAGAGAATGTGTGCTGCATACGGTTTCGATGTAACTAAGCCTGCAACTAACGCAAAAGAGGCAGTTCAGTTCGTTTACCTTTCTTACCTAGCTGCAACTAAGGATCAAGATGGTGCTGCGATGTCACTAGGTCGTACTGCGACATTCCTTGATATCTATATCAAAAAGGACCTAGATGCAGGTGTTATCACCGAGGCTGATGCTCAAGAGCTTGTTGACCA
This sequence comes from uncultured Rikenellaceae bacterium, assembly GCA_964369485.1. Classification (GTDB taxonomy): domain Bacteria; phylum Bacteroidota; class Bacteroidia; order Bacteroidales; family Rikenellaceae; genus Mucinivorans. The sequence continues at coordinate 54,168 of CAYJFH010000002.1, forward strand.
ATTTATCATCAAACTACGTATCATCCGCTTCCTACGTACTCCAGAGTACAACGACCTATTCTCAGGTGACCCAGTATGGGTAACTGAAGTACTAGGTGGTCAAGGTGTTGATGGTCGTACACTTGTATCTCAAACATCATTCCGTTACCTACACACACTATATAACCTAGGCCCAGCACCTGAGCCAAACCTTACTGTACTTTGGTCAGCTGCATCGCCTGAGAACTGGAAGAAGTTCTGTGCGAAGGTATCGATCAACACTTCATCTATCCAGTACGAAAATGACGACCTAATGCGTCCTGACTACGGTGATGACTACGGTATCGCTTGTTGTGTTTCGCCAATGAAGATTGGTAAGCAAATGCAGCTATTCGGTGCGAGAGCTAACCTTGCGAAGTGTCTTCTTTACGCTATCAACGGTGGTAAAGACGAGATGACTGGCGAGCAAATCTCATCAGCATATAGCCCAATTACATCTGAGTACCTAGACTACAACGAGGTAATGGATCGCTTCAAACTTATGATGCGTTGGCTAGCTAAGGTGTATGTAAATGCACTTAAGATTATCCACTACATGCACGATAAGTACTCATACGAGGCATACGAACTTGCACTTCACGACCTAGAGGTTGAGCGTATCCGTGCTACGGGTATCGCGGGTCTTTCTATCGTGACTGACTCACTTGTTGCAATCCGCGACACTAAAGTTAAGGTTCTTCGTAACGAGGCAGGTCTAGCAGTAGGCTTCGAGCGTGAGGGTGAATATGTAGCATTCGGTAACAACTGCGACTCTACTGATAAGGTAGCAGTTGAGATCACAGAGCTATTTATGGAGTACCTTCGTCAGCACGAAACATACCGTAACGCTAAGCCAACTCAGTCTATCCTTACTATCACATCGAACGTAGTTTACGGTAAGAAGACAGGTTCTACACCTTGTGGACGTGAGGCAGGTAGCCCATTTGCTCCGGGTGCAAACCCAATGAACGGTCGTGACACTTCTGGTGCACTAGCATCGCTAGCATCAGTTGCGAAACTTCCATTCCACCAAGCAGCAGACGGTATCTCATACACATTTGGTATCACCCCAGCAGCGCTAGGTAAGGATATCGACAACCGTACAGATAACCTAGTTACACTACTTGACGGTTACTTCACTCCAAACGGTGGCCAACACCTTAATGTGAACGTATTTGACAAGGAGCTTCTACTAGACGCAATGGAGCGTCCTGAGCTATATCCTCAGCTTACAATCCGTGTATCTGGTTACGCAGTGAACTTCCACCGCCTAACTAAGGAGCAGCAACTAGACGTAATCTCTAGAACTATCAGCAGCAAGATCTAATGAGAGTTCACTCATTAGAGAGCTTCGGTACAGTGGACGGCCCGGGAGTACGATTCGTCGTATTCACGCAGGGCTGTCCACTGCGCTGTTTATACTGTCACAATCCTGATACTTGGGCAGTCGATAGCCCTACGGCTCGAAAGATGAGTCCCGAGGAGCTATTCACTGAGGTACTAAAGTATAAGAGCTACATTGCAAAGGGTGGAATTACCGTCTCAGGCGGTGAACCTCTACTCCAAGCCGAGGAGGTATCGAGGCTATTTAAGCTATGTAGGGCTAAGGGTATCCATACCGCTGTAGATACTGCAGGGGTAGTACTTAACGACGAGGTAAAGGATATGCTACGATTTACAGACCTAGTTCTTCTAGACATTAAGTCTATCACAGCTAAGGGTTTTAGTGAAATCTGTGGCGGCAGGTTAGATAGCACTCTAAAGTTCCTAGACTACCTAGAGTCAATTGGCAAACCTACGTGGATTCGCCACGTTGTAGTACCTAACCACACCGATAATATCGAGCAGCTAGAGGCACTCGCTAAGTACCTAGAGCCATACACCATTATCGAGAGGGTGGAGTTACTACCCTACCATACCCTAGCACTATCGAAGTACGAAAACCTAGGAATAAAATATCCACTCGAGGGTATCGAGGCACTCTCTCGAAGTAGAATCGAGGAGATCGCACCGCTATTTTCAAAGT
>CAYJFH010000003.1:0-18600 GCA_964369485.1 uncultured Rikenellaceae bacterium
AGTTTAGTCCCGAACCCTTTGAAACTCAAATCTATACGACCGTATATAAAAGAAAATGAGGTTGTTATGAAAACAACCTCATTTCTGCTTTTAAAGCCTATCGGCCTCAAGTGGCGGAGGGAGGGGGATTCGAACCCCCGGAACAAGTTCACCCCGTTCGGCAGTTTAGCAAACTACTGGTTTCAGCCACTCACCCATCCCTCCTTGACCTTTCAATCAAGTGCCGTTACTCGTAACAGCTGTTCTGAATTGAGAATGCAAATTTACACAATAAATTTAATTCTGCAAATTTTTTTGCGTCAAATTTTATGAAATATTTAGATGTTTTTATGAAATTATTAATGTCTCAAAGGTATCTGCTTGAATACTACTAAATTTGATAGATTTAACAATCAGCAATTATATCGGCAGAGTCATTCAATTTTAATAAGCTATCATCGATTTTTACTTTTGCTATAATCAAGATCATAGAGTTTGGGGTACTTTCTAAGTATTAACCACGTGCGTAATCTATCCCAAGAAGTGGGGGGGAGATTGATATGGTTTTTCGGTGTTAGGTAGATGCCATATACTTCGCCGCTACTGGACTGCTGCCACTCTATATTGCTCCATCGTTCCCCGAGTGTGCTTTCCGAAATAATACTAAGCGGTTCCATATCCCCTCTCTTGGTTATGGTAAATAGATGAGGAGCAGTATAGATAGTAAGTAGAACGCGTATAGCTCTATAGCGCAGTGATAGAATATTAACTGCCAATAGTAATCCAATAGAGTAGAGGTATAGTGTATCTACCGAAATTTCAAAGGGTAGATACTCACCAAAATTATCGAACATCTCCTGGTACAGTAGATTAATAGTAAGGTACTCGAGTGCTGTAGTCGTGGCAATCAATAGTGCCACTACCCACCACTTTTTTGGCTCCACTTTAGGAGTCTGCTTTTGCTTAGTCAGTATCAGTATGGCTACCACTCCAAACGCCACGATAGTTAATGCAATATATATTCGGGTGAGTCCTTGGATAGGTAAAGGTGTATTACCTGGCACACTAATAAGTGAAGGGGCAAGTACCATAATGCCAGATATAGCAACTACAACTAGCGTAGTTAGAGTGGTAGTGATAAGTATTGCTGTGGAGAGTATCTCTTTTAGCATTCTCTTCGATATATAGCGGTGTGATCTCATCTGCTCCATATCTCAATCTCTACTATAGAAAGAGGACGGTATTGTGGCCGTCCTCTCTCATAATTAAATTCTTAGTCAGATTTCTCTATTCAGAGATATTTTCACGCATTGTTGTGTCTGCTTGGATATTGCGGAGTTTGTAGTAGTCCATAACACCAAGGTTTCCGCTGCGGAATGCCTCGGCAATAGCGCGTGGTACTTCGGCCTCGGCTAGGATTACCTGAGCGCGTGCCTCTTGAGCCTTAGCGATAAACTCCTGCTCTTGAGCTACAGCCATAGCTCTACGCTCTTCGGCCTTAGCCTGTGCGATATTCTTATCTGCATTTGCTTGGTCCATCTGAAGAACTGCACCGATGTTACGTCCAACGTCGATATCGGCAATATCGATAGATAGGATCTCAAATGCTGTACCAGCGTCAAGTCCCTTATCGAGTACTACACGTGAGATATTATCTGGATTCTCTAGTACAGTCTTGTGTGACTCCGAAGAACCGATAGAAGATACGATACCCTCGCCTACACGTGCTAGGATAGTCTCCTCGCCAGCACCACCAACAAGTTGTTTGATAGATGCACGAACCGTTACCCTTGCCTTACAAACAAGTTGGATACCGTCCTTTGCAACCGAAGTTACTGGAGGAGTGTTGATTACCTTTGGATTAACACTCATCTGTACTGCCTCGAATACATCACGACCTGCAAGGTCAATAGCCGTTGCCATCTTAAAATCAAGGGCGATATTAGCCTTTTGAGCCGATACAAGGGCGTGAACTACATTAGCAACGTGACCGCCAGCAAGGTAGTGAGCCTCTAGCTCATTTGGATTTAATTGTAGACCAGCCTTAGTACCTTCGATCATAGCCGATACGATAGTAGATGGGGTAACCTTTCTCCAACGCATTAGTACAAGTTGAATAAGTGAAATTCTAACGCCCGAGACCATAGCTGAGAACCATAGTCCGATTGGAATAAAGTGTAGGATAATCCAGAGGCCGATAAGCGATACGCCGGCAATGATTAGGATGGAGTAGTTGAACTCAGGGAGTCCACTAGCCTGAAGTAGTGTTGTTAATAACATAGTGGTATTTTTTGTTTTTATAAAGTTAGTTAATCTTTTCGATGATTATGTTTTGGTTCTCGAAACCAGTAACCCTTACCTTAGTGCCCGGGTCGATATACCCGCTAAGTGCCTTTGCCTCGAATATCTTGCCATCGATACTCACGCTACCCATCGGTGCGATACGAGTTAGAGCTGAGCCTTCGGCACCAACCTGGCATAGCTCACTAATAGGCACATCAATGCTGTCTGAAAGTTCTGTTGCAAGAGCTACACGCTTCCACGTGCTAGGCTTAAAGAAGATTTTGAGTAGAATCACTAGTATTGTGATGATTACACCAAGGCCGATAAAGCCCCACATTAGTCCAAAGGTAGCGAATGTCCACGCCGCAGCGCCACATAGGCTGCAGAAGGCAAGCACCCCAGCAATAGTAATTCCCGGTAGGATAATAAGTTCAGTGATAAGTAGTGTGAATCCTAGAACGATTAGTAGGATAATCCAAAATAGTGTTGGCATAGTTGCATTAAAGTTTTATTTGTTCAACAATTATTCTATCCTCACCAGTCTTTTCCCTTAGAATTTGGGCAAAGACCTCCGCCTCTTCTTTACTTTCGAATTGAGTGACAGTAAGCACCATATCCTCACCGCTCAGTACCCTAGTGGCACTCTTGCCGCTAGCATGCATCTCCATAGTAGAGCGTAGAGCCTCGGCACTACTACTGCTAGTTGTTTTGAGTGTTACCTTATAGCCACCGCCAATAGCTTGGCTCTTCTCGTAGGCTTGACACTCCTTATTATCGGCGTACTCCCCATCTATAAAGCCAACGACACGTGGTGCCTTAAAGCCCATCTTAGATAGCGTCTTTACACCTTCGGCTGCCGCGGCATAGGTGCGGAAACCTCCGATAATATACCTATACTTCTTGCTAGGGGTGGTCTGAACTTGAAGTGGCCAAGCACCTCTAAACATAGAGTTGCTGGTCACCTTGCTAGATAGCAGCGCTATCTGTACAGAGTAGTATAGCCCCCTTTCAGGTAGAATTACCTCTGGGATGCCATTAGGGTAGTCCGCAGGGTAGCTATCTACCTTCTCGATATCTGAGTAGATATAGAGCACGCGAGGTAGGAAGTCAATATCCTTGAACTCTCGCTTCTTAGCCTCTAGCTCTTCGCCCGATAGGATAGAGTAGTTGCCTGTTAGCTTATTTGCCGTTGCAATTGCATCTTGGTAGCTTAGTAGCATACTGCGTTGGAGGGCAAATGTTGCAAGGTGTGGTGCAATAGAGCCGTCTTGTAGGAATGTCTCCTCACGGCGCATATTGCGACTCTCCCTTTCGATACTCTCTAGCTTAGTTCTATCTACATTAGCTGTACGGTCAAGCATAACGAGGTAGATGCCAAGTGAGTGGTTGTAACTATCATTCCATAGCTTGCCGCTAGTTCTGTCAAGATCTTCGATATGAGACTTAATAGTATCTGCCTTTAGAATAATAGCATCAAGCTCATCTTGTGTCATAACGCTATCATACTCGGCCTTTAGCTTCTCTAGCTCGCTGTATAGCTCTTCGGTGACTTGAATCGCTACAATAGCATCACGCTCTACCTTAGCCATAGAGGAGAGGATCTCAATATCCTTCTTAGATAGGTCTGCCGCTAGAGTAGGGTGTTGGTATATCTTGCTGCCACTGCTCTGTGAGGTAGTGCTTCCGCTTTGACTCTCTTGTGTGGTAATCCCCTCAAATGAGGCTAAATCACTGCCAACTCTGTTGAGCTTTGCCCTAACATCAAATAGCTCGCCTTCGAGAGTTACGATAACCCTAGATAGTGAGTCACGCATAGTAGCTTGAACTGAACCAATTGATGCCCTGCTATTATTTAGTGCACTCTGAAGTGAGTCTTGGCGGTGGCGTAGTGTGGCCTGCTCGCTTTGTAGTGCCTCAAGAGTATCTGCTGGTGGTGTTTGAGCTAGTGTAAGTTGCGCTGAAGTTGCTAGTAGTGATATGTATATAATAAATCGCCTCATAGTATATGTAGGTGTTCAAAGTCTCTTAAAAACAGTACTAAATTAATAAAAAGATCTCAAATAAACTAAAAAAATCTAATAAAACTTACCTCCAACTCTTCATCATAAAGAGGTGAATAAGTCCAAAGAGCTCCAAACGTCCAAACAGCATTAGTATTGAGAGCCATAGCTTGATTCCGGGGTTAAAGAAGCTCATAGTATTTAGGTTAGATACATCTCCAAATCCCGGGCCAACGTTACCAATAGAGGCAACAGTGGCAGTAAATGCAGTGAGTAGATCGATATTCCATAGCGTAAGGACTGCCGTTGAGAGTACAATGGCAGCAAGGTAGAAACCGATTAGTACCATCGCAAGCTGTACAGTGCCATCATCTTGCGCTCTACCCCCTAGCTTAATGCGCACCACTGCATTTGGGTGCTGTATCTTTAGTATTCGGTGCTTAATTGCCTTGAATAGTAGTAGAATTCTATCTGCCTTTAGTCCCCCCGTAGTCGAGCCCGCCATAGCGCACTGAATACTAAGAACGATTAGCAGTAGCATTGAGAATGGTGGCCACATTGCATCGTTTGCCGAGGCAAATCCCGTTGTTGTACCGTAGCTAATAGTCTGGAATAGTCCATAGCGCACAGAGTCGCCAGTACTATCATAGACCCCCGAGGTATATAGATTTAAGGCTATGAGTAGACCGCCGCCAATCATAGTAATGAAGTAGTATCTAGATACATCGCTGCTCCATATCGTCTTAGCCCCCTGCTTACCTACAATAGTGGCATAGATTAATCCAAAGTGAACCCCTGCAAGCAGCATAAATACCATAATGATAATCTCAATGGTAAGTGAGTCGTATGCCATTATCGAGAGGTTCTTAGTAGAGAAACCACCCGTTGCCATCGTAGAGAATGAGTGCGTAATAGCATCAAAAAGGTTCATCCCTGCTATATTAAGCGCAACAGTCTCTGCAAGGGTAAGGCCAACATATACATAGAGGATTACACTTAGAATCTTCTTTGTATTATACCTAAAGTTATCCTTTGCTATAGAGGATAACTCCACAGAGCTTAGTGTCATCTTCTGCCTACCGATAGATGGCAGAACCACTAGGGTGAAGAGCACAACGCCGACACCGCCAATCCAGTGGGTCGATGCCCTCCAGAATAGTAGCGAGTGAGGTAGTGCCTCTACATTGTCGAGTATTGTAGATCCAGTGGTAGTAAAGCCCGAGGTACTCTCGAACCAAGCATTAATCAGCGTGAACTCCCCTCCCCAAATCAGGTAGGGTAGCATACCCATTAGGCACGACGCTATCCACGAGGTCAGTACAATCATATATCCATCCTTGGATGTCAGCCTACTGCCCGATGGTACGAATATCAGCGGAAATATACCAATAACAGCTGTAATAATTGTGCTGAGTAGAAGTGGTGAGACTCCAGTGTCGAAGTCATAGAATAGACCCACAATTGCACTTATGAGCATAAAGGCGGCATTGAAAAGCAACACCAACCCAACATATCTAATTACAAATGCAGTCTTCACAGATACTCTTTTCTAGTTCAATTATTGATTAGTCTAGCTCACTGTTAAGCTCATCTTGGAAGTACTTAGCATACTCTTCGAGTATATCAATTCTGTCGAATAGATAAGCGTAGTGGTAGATTAGGTATAGGTTATCGTAGCTTCTCTTGAACTTAGGCTCAAGTGCTTTGATATGTTCTGTCTTCTCGAACTCGTTGTAGTACATCATCTCGGCCACCATCTCATCTGCAAAGGCTATAGCGATAGCATCGCCCTTCTCCATCTCGCCAGCGATCCAATATTGCTGCATAATTTCGATTAGGAAGTCGTCAAATCCAAGTGCCTCGATTGGCATTACATCCATTGCACGATCAAGAACCTCAACTGCCTTTATGGTATCACCCTCGATCATTAGCTCCTCGGCAAGTTGAGCAAAGGTGCCACGAAGTTGTGTAGAGGCAAATGTATTGCGTACAAACTCATCGGCATATGCACCCTTGTCAATTCCACCGTAGTTAAACTTATTCATTAGGTTGTCATAGAGTAGTTCGGTGTCGACTCTAGCTGTACGGTTTCTTGTTGTGATATTAGTTTTAATAGGCGTAAATCTATATGCGATACCGTCCTGTTGTAGGTATGAGTATGCAGAGCCGTCAGCGTTATAACCCACCAGCCCAAGCTTCATTGCGCCAGCTGCCGAGGTAAAGTATATAGGGCGTGTCCAGTCGTTATTAGCAATAATATCTAGTAGAATCATATCCCCAATATCTAGTCTATCCTCCGATATATTTAGGTAGATAGTATCTTCGATAAGGTCAATATCCTTCTCTGCTACAATACCGCTCTTTAGTACATTTTCCCTATTCACTGGCACAGCGATGCGTGAAGTTGGAATAAAATCATATGCCTCGCCATCTACTGAGTAGACCTTTGTTGATGGATCGTCAGAGTTTACAACCGACATTACCTCTTTGGCTGTCCACTCTCTACCCCTTGGGTGAGCTACCTCTTGTATCACAAATGTAGGGAGTTTATTGCCCTTATACTTGCTGCGTGGTAGGGTGATAGGTAGTGCTTCACTCTCGTTGCTCTTGATTCTCATCTGGTCAATATACCAGTCGCCCGAGATATACGATGCGTTCATTACCTTAATATCAGTGCGCACACCCTCAACCTCTTGAGCGTACCATACTGGGAATGTATCGTTGTCGCCATAGTTGATAAAGATAGCATTTGGAAGTACTGCCGAGGTTAGGTAGTTTAGTCCAAAGTCACGAGCTATAGTACGTCCGCTACGGTCGTGGTCATCCCAGTTTTGAACTGCTAGAACCACTGGTACAGATGCACTAAGGATAAATGCAACGCCAAGGGCAGCACCTGCAGGTACCTTCACCTTAGCGAGGTGTTTGCGTAGTGAGTAGTATAGCCCCATTGCACCAAGGCCGATCCAGATACAGAATGCGTAGAACGATGCTGCATATGCGTAGTCACGTTCACGAGGCTGTGATGGAGTTTGGTTAAGGTATAGGATAATAGCGATACCAGTCATAAAGAATAGTAGCGATATGATCAGGAATCCCTTGCCATCTCTCTTTAGAGAGAAGAATAGACCGATAAGTCCAAGTAGTAGTGGTAGGAAGTAGTATGTATTGGCTCCCTTGTTATTCTCTAGTTGTGACGGTAGGTCATCTTGTGGGCCAAAGAATAGTTCGTCTATAAAGTCGATACCCGATAACCAGTTACCAGTTGTAGGGCCATCGCTCTGAATATCATTCTGTCTACCTACAAAATTCCATAGGAAGTATCTCCAATACATATGGTTCAGCTGATATCCAAAGAAGAAGCTAAGGTTATCACCAAAGGTAGGGATAGTTACAAGGTCACCCCTAGAGTTACGAACTTGTCGTCCCTTGCTGCCATTAGTCCACGCCTGATACTCTGCGATATGTGATGAAGAGTACATACGAGGGAATAGCGAGGTCGTTGCTGGATCGTACTCCACAGCGGTGATATACTCATATGGTACATACTCACCATTTTCATCTACGTAGTAACTATCGTTGTAGACATACTCCACTGGGGTAGATGCGTAGCTGTGACCCGACATTAGAGGGCGTGAACCATACTGCTCACGGTTCAGGAATTGAAGTAGTGAGTATGGATTGTCAGGTTGGTTAGAGTTCATTGGTGGGTTAACCGATGAACGGATAAGTACGATGCCGTAGCTCGAGAATCCAATAACCACCATCGCCACTGACATAAAGATAGTGTTCCATCCGCTCTTTTTAAGTTTTTGGGTGCGGTAGATACCAAATGCTAGTGCGCCTAGTAGAAGTACAATAAATGTTGTAAGCCCTGAGTTAACAGGTGCTCCGAGTGTATTTACAAAGAATCTATCTACTCCAGCTCCAATGCTAACGACCGTAGGGGTCAGCATATAGAAGATACCAGTAAGTCCAATAGCTACTGCCGCAGGTTTCCATAGTCTAGTGTATGGGCGAGCAGGGTAGTGCTTGAAGTAGTAGATAAACACTAGTGCAGGGATTGCAAGTAGGTTAAGGATGTGAGCACCGATCGATAGTCCCATAAGGTAGGCGATAAATACTAACCAACGGTTAGATCCCTCTTGGTGCGCTACACTCTCCCAACGTAGCATTGCCCAGAACACAACGGCGGTAAATAGTGAACTCAGCGCATACACCTCTGCCTCTACGGCCGAGAACCAGAAAGTATCGGTAAAGGCATAGGCAAGCGAACCAATAGCGGCTGCTACCATTGTAGTTGAGACCTCTAGCTTAGTTAGTTGCTCTGCGCTCTTGCGAATAATATTACGTGCAAGGTTTGCAATTGTCCAGAATAGGAATGCAATTGTCAGGGCACTCTCAAGAGCCGATAGCATATTGATTGCATAGCCCACATTCTCTGGCGAACCTGCGAACATCGCCCCAATTCGATTGATTAGGAAGAATAGCGGTGTTCCCGGAGGGTGTCCAATTTGCAGCTTGTAGGAAGTCGCAATAAATTCAGGTGCATCCCACAGTGAGGCTGTAGACTCAACTGTAAGTGCATAGGTGATAAAGGCGATAGCGAATGCTATCCAGCCAAAGATAATCGATTGTTTACGAAATTGTGTCATATCTATTTTTTGGATGTCTGTTTCTCTTTGTTATCTGAGCCGAAGAATCTGCGTTGGAATAGTATCATATAGATAGCAGCAACAGAGATATAGGCGTCGGCCACGTTGAAAATTGCATTGAAGAATGTAAAGCTCTCAGTCTCAATGATCGGGAAGTAGAACATATCAACTACCTTGCCGTGAAGGAATGAGCCGTAACCCTCGCCCCAAGGTACCACCGATGCAACTTGAAGTGGAGTACTCTCGGTAAAGATCATGCCATATACCGCTGAGTCTACAAGGTTGCCAAGTGCACCAATTAGAATCATAGTCATTGCGATGATTACCCCCTTTGGAGTTGTGCTCTGCTTTCTAATCTTGTTGATATAGAAGAATATTGCGATACACGCAACGATTCTAAATAGGCTAAGGAGTAGTTTGCCAGTGTCGCCACCAAGCTCCATTCCCCACGCTGCCCCAGAGTTCTCCACAAAGTGGATATTGAACCAGCTACCCGACACAGCAATGTTTTCGCCGAGGGTCATTGTCAGTTTCACGATAATCTTAGATATCTGATCGATAGCAAGGAGTGCTACGCCGAGCAGAAATAGGTATTTTGCTTTCATATAGTGTTGTCTAATGCCAATAAGTCATAATAATTTTGCAAATTTAAGATTTTTTTCGAGAAATCTCCTATTTTTCCTATCTTTGAGCTATACTTTAAATACAAAAAGATAGTAATGAAAAGCTTTGGAAGTGACAACCATTCGGGCATACACCCGCAAATATTAAGGGCTATTGAGAGTGCAAACTCTGGACACGTTATCGCCTATGGTGATGATCCATATACGGCAAAAGCCACAGAGGATATTAAACAACTTATGGGAGGTCGTGGCGAGGTCTACTTTGTATTTAATGGTACAGGGGCTAATATTCTATCGCTTGGTAGCGGGATGCACCCATTCAACTCAATTATATGTACCAATACTGCCCATATTAATGTAGATGAGTGTGGTGCGCCTGAGAAGAATATAGGTGCTAAGGTTATAGCACTTGAGAGTTCGAATGGAAAGTTAACTGTAGATGTTGCAAGGAGTGCGCTCCACGGTTTCGGCTTTGAGCACCATAGCCAACCAAAGTTTATATCTATTGCTCAATGTACAGAACTTGGAACTATCTATACCCTAGAGGAGATTGGCGCACTTAGTGAACTTGCACATAGCCACTCTATGTACCTACATATGGACGGCGCACGTATTGCAAATGCTGTGGCATCTTCGGGAGTTAGCCTCGAGGAAATGACCCGAGGAGTAGATGTACTATCATTTGGTGGCACTAAGAATGGGATGATGTGTGGCGAGGCTGTAGTAGTTCTAAATCCTGAGTTGGGGGAGTATCTAAAGTATCAACGTAAGCAATCGATGCAACTATTCTCGAAGATGAGATTCATTGCAGCTCAATTTAGTGAATACCTTAGGGATGGGCTATGGCTAGAGCTTGCAAGTAATGCCAATAGTATGGCTAAGTTACTGGGTAGTGAACTCTCGAAGTACTTTGAACTATCGCAGAGGGTAGAGGCCAACGAAGTCTTTCTATATATGCCACGTGAGGTGCACGAGGAGCTGATGAAGGATTACTTCTTCTACGTATGGGACGAGGCGACCGATGAGGTGCGCTTTGTATGTAGCTTTGATACCACTGTCGAAGATGTAATGGGGCTTGTAGATAGGGTTAAGTCAATTGTTGAGCGCTAGTCGAATGACTGCCTAGCAACACTTGCTATCTCCTCTAGTCGCTTTGCATCTCTAATGTCTAGCTCTGCAAAGGTATAGGGTAGTGGGTCGACGTTCTTACCTCTAAGCAGCACCTCGTAGTGGAGGTGTGGAGCGTAGGATAGGCCGCTATTGCCCGAAAATGCTATAATGTCACCGCGCATAACTTTACTTCCAACCTTCGATAGAACTTTATCGAGGTTGCTATACTTTGTGGTGTAGTCGCCGTGCTTGATCGTAATTGTTAGTCCGCTCTGCCCCCTAGTCTCAATAGAGCTAACTGTACCATCGGCAGTTGCAAATACAGCTGTGCCAACTGGAACCGAGTAATCTAGTCCTTTATGTAGGTGCTTAGATTTATAGAATGGATGGATTCGATAGCCGTAAGATGCACCGAGAAGTGTAAGGTGCCTATTATTTACCGGCTGAATCGATGGAATGCGGTTAATTTGGTTGCTATTGCTATCTATATGTCTGAGGCTATGCGCCATAGATAGGTTCTGCTCCATAACCTTACTACTTATTTCTGCTAGTTTACTATCGAATAGTTTAGATAGCTCCCTGCTGGATAGTTTAGATAGTGAATCGAGGTTTGGCGTAGCTGTAGAGTCGTTACTGCCCGTCGAGTAGTTAGCCTCAAAGATTATTTTGTAGATGCTACTATCTCGCCTCTCGATATTCTCAATTACTATATCGAGGCTGTCGAGTGCAGAGGATAGTTCGCTTAGTCTACCTCTTAGTTGATTGTTACTCTTTCTAAGTTCATACTCAATTGGAGTATGGAAGAAGGTGGAGAAGATTAGGTAGCACAGTGTAGCAAAGGCTACACTGTACACAAATCTTATAGTCCATCTCCTTAGGGCCTTCATCCTCTATATTTTAGATTTACAAAGCTCTACGGCGTGTTGGAGAGCCTTCTCGATACCCGATGAGTCCTTACCACCAGCCGATGCGAGGTGAGCAGGGCCACCGCCACCACCGCCAATTAGCTTAGCTGAGTCCTTAACAACATCACCTGCCTTTAGACCAGCCTTAACAACATTTGCACCAAGACCTACAACGATCTGTGGGCGGTCTCCGTAGTTTGTAGCAAGAACCACAACTGCATCAGCATCTGAGGCAATAATCTCGCCTGCGATGTGCTTAAGGCTATCAGGGATGATAGTCATCATCTCCGAGATAACGTTATATCCGTTGTGAGGCTCGCTAAGGTCCTTAAGGTCCTTGATTACGAACTTATCACGTGAGTGGCGAATCTCCTCCATCTGCTTAGCAACTGCACCATTATCGGCAATTAGCTTCTGAAGGCCGCTAGTGAACTGCTTAGTACCTAGCATTGCACCAATCTCCTTAAGTATAGTCTCATTCTCGTATGTAAGCTCCTCGGCGTGAGCTCCAGTAACTGCCTCGATACGGCGGATACCTGCCGATGAGCTACCTTCGCTAACGATTTTGAACTGTCCGATAGAGCCAGTAGCCGCAACGTGGATACCTCCACAAAGCTCAACGCTATTGCCAAAACCAATAACACGTACCTTATCGCCATACTTTTCGCCAAATAGCATCATAGCACCAAGTTCTTGAGCCTCTGCCATTGAGCACTCTCTGCGTTCAAGGATTGGGCTGTTAGCTCTAATAAGTGCATTAACTCTGCGTTCCACTTGGCGAATCTCCTCGTCGGTAACCTTAGAGAAGTGCGAGAAGTCGAATCGTAGGTAGTTTGGAGTCACAAGCGATCCCTTCTGCTCGACATGCTCGCCTAGGATCTCACGAAGAGCCCAGTGCATAAGGTGAGTAGCGGTGTGGTTAGATGCCGACTCACCGCGCTTCTGCTCATTAACACGTGCTGTGAACTCAGCTTGAAGTGCCTCGTTCGATGGAAGTTCAGTAGCGATATGTACTGTTAGGTTATTCTCCTTTAGTGTGTCGATAATCTCGATAGTTGTATCACCGCAAGTCAGTGTACCAACATCACCTACCTGTCCGCCACTTGCGCCGTAGAATGGAGTGCGGTCTAGTACCACTTGGTAGCTAGTCTTATTCTTAGAGGTTACTTTACGATATCTTGCAACCCTAACTGTACACTCAGTGTGGTCATAACCTACAAATTCACTACGCTCGATTGGGCGTATCTCCACCCAGTCATCACTCTGAACTGCAGCAGCGCTTCTCGAGCGCTCTTTTTGCTTAGATAGTTCAGCCTCGAAGCCCTTAAGGTCAATCTTAATTCCCTTCTCCTCCATAATAAGTTCGGTAAGGTCGATAGGGAATCCATAAGTGTCATATAGTACGAATGCGTCACGACCGCTCATCATGCCATTTTCGAGTGTCCAACTGCCATTTTCGATAAGAGCAATACCAGTTGCAAGGGTGCGAAGGAATGAACTCTCCTCCTCGCGGATAACCTTATCAATAAGTACGGCCGATGCCTTTAGCTCTGGGAACTGCTCGCCCATCTGAGCCACTAGGGTAGGGACAAGCTCACACATAAATGGCTCGCGCACTCCTAGGTATGTATAGCCGTAGCGTACTGCACGGCGAAGGATTCTACGAATAACGTATCCAGCCTTAACGTTCGATGGAAGTTGACCATCGGCGATAGAGAATGAGATAGCACGAAGGTGGTCAGCGATTACACGGCTTGCGATTGTAGCCATCTCCTTATTTGCAGGGTTCTTGTCAGGTTGTAGCTCTGCAATCTTCTGAAGAAGTGGTTGGAATACATCTGTATCGTAGTTACTACGCTTACCTTGAACTACCATACATAGGCGCTCGAAGCCCATACCTGTGTCAACGTGGCACGCTGGAAGTGGAACTAGTGAGCCATCAGCCATACGGTTGAACTGCATAAATACAAGGTTCCATATCTCAATAACCTCAGGGTCATCTTGGTTTACAAGTGATGCGCCATCAACGGTAGTTGTATCCTCACGAAGGTCGTAGTGGAGCTCCGAACAAGGACCGCAAGGACCAGTAGCGCCCATCTCCCAGAAGTTATCCTTCTTGTTACCCCTTAGGATATGGCTCTCTGGAAGGTATTTTTTCCAGAAGTCATACGCCTCTTGGTCGAACTCAACACCATCCTCTTTGTTGCCCTCAAATACAGTAGCGTAGATGCGAGCTGGGTCTAGCTTATACTCTCCAACTAGTAGCTCCCACGCCCAGTCAATAGCCTCCTTTTTGAAGTAGTCTGCAAATGACCAGTTACCAAGCATCTCGAACATAGTGTGGTGGTAGGTGTCGTGCCCTACCTCGCCTAGGTCGTTGTGCTTACCGCTTACACGCAGACACTTCTGAGTGTCGGCTACCCTTGGGCTTGTAGCTGGTTCATTGCCTAGGAATATATCCTTAAACTGGTTCATACCAGCATTTGTAAACATAAGTGTAGGGTCATTCTTTATGACCATTGGTGCCGACGAGACGATTGTGTGTCCCTTTGAGGCAAAGAATTCAAAAAACTTTTGGCGAATCTCCTGTGATGTCATAGCTTTTGTTATGTATTTCTATATGTGTTTCTCTTTAAAGTTTAGCAATAAGTTATCCACTATCTCCGTTTGTCAAAACTGAGGACTTGGTGATACTTTAACGCTAAAAGTAGCTTATTTAGCCCACAAATTTACAGTTTTTTTCTAACTTTGTTGAATATTTACATAATTATTCACATTAAAAATAGAGAGCAGCTATCAATAACAGACTACATACCTACCTGCGCGACAACTATATCGTACCCTTTAGGGTCTGGATATACAGTAACATCTATAGATTGTTACTGATGCTTCTGTTGGTTTTAGTACTGAACTTTACATTCTCATACTTCTTCTCGACCCCTAAGATGTGGAATCTGCGTGCCGAAGCGCTCGCTACTGTTGCAGACTATGAACTACTCCAGAGGCAAATCGCATTAAAGAGCGAAGAGGTTGCAGCACTTACATATAAAGAGAAGGGGGTCTACCGCTCGCTATTTTCGCAAGATACTATTGTCTTTTCGGATGGTGCTGGCTACTACATCTCATCTGAGAACTATGGTAGATATGGCTCACTTGTACGAAAGACCGAGGAGCAACTAGGCGAGCTCAAGGAGCAGATATACCGTGCCTCAGTCTCGCTAGATGATATAGAGATACTTGCCCAAAATAAGGATGCAATGTCCGAGAGGGTGCCTGCAATTTGGCCACTCGATAGAGCCTACCTTAGAGGAAATATCGGTGCATTTGGTTGGAGAATCCACCCAAAGTATGGAAATAGGCGATTCCACGATGGTATCGACCTAGCTGGCCCTGTTGGAACTGAGATTGTTACCACGGGCGATGGGGTAGTTAGCCTTGTTGAGCGTAAGCGTACGGGCTATGGTCTCAATGTGATTGTAGACCACGGCTTTGGATATAAGACTCGCTATGCTCACCTCTCGAAGATTAGCGTGGTGAAGGGCCAAGAGCTTAAGCGTGGCGATAAGGTTGGTGAACTTGGCAATACCGGTGGCTCTACAGGACCACACCTCCACTACGAGGTAATACATAGGGGAAATACGGTAAATCCAATCGGCTACTTCTCTAGGGATATGAGTAGTGAGGAGTTCCAAGAGATCCTAGCAAATGCGCGCGCCACTACCTACGAGGCAGATGATATCGAGGAGCAGAAGAAGCTCTAGATATACCTTCGCGTACCCCATAACTTATCTTCTATAGTGTGGTTATCTGCATATTCTACTCTAATTATGTGATATACAAGTTTTTTTAATTAAGAAAGCTGAGCATTTACAGGTCATTGTGTAAAAAATACACAATAAATTTGGTCGAGCGAATATTTATTCATACCTTTGTGTTGTAATAACACAAATAACTATGAACAAGCGAAACCTTTTATTGATAGTAGATGCTCAAAATGACTTCTGTGTACCCGGTGGGGCGCTATATGTCAAGGGGGCTGAGATGGATGTGGAGAGGATCTCTGCATTTATAGAGCGCAATAGAGCAGCTATAAGTGAGATAATCTTCACCCAAGACAAACACCACAAAGTCGATATCTCACACCAAGCTTATTGGCAGAATAGCGAAGGAGAGCATCCTAAGCCCTATACAACTATCACTCTGCAAGATGTTGAAGATGGCCTGTGGAGCCCTCTTTATGATAAAACCGAGGCAAGTGCCTACCTCGAGAAATTAGAGGCGCAAGGCGAATTTCTGCACACTATATGGCCTGACCACTGCATAGTTGGGAGCCAAGGAGCAGAGATAGTGGAGGCTTTGCTGGAGATTTGCAGAGGGTGCAATACCTCTACAGTAGATAAGGGGTTGAATCCGCAAACGGAGCACTTCGGGGCGTTAAGGGCTAATATCGAAATAGAAGGTGATAGGAGTACGGCTTTGAACGGAGAGCTGGTCGAAAGACTCAAATCGGCAGATAGTATATATGTTTGTGGTGAGGCAAAGAGCCATTGTGTGGCCTATACAATCAAACAGATGTGCGAGATAGAGGGACTAATAGCTAAAACTACGTTGATTGATGATGCCTGCTCTGATGTTCAAGGCTTTGAGGGCGTTGCTGAACCGATCTATCAAAGAGCCTCAGAGATGGGAATGACAAGAGAATTTTCAATTTATATTAATCTTTAATTTTATGATTATCAAATATTTCACAGATAATGATCTGTACAAGTTCAATACGATGTATGCCATTCAAAAGCTCTATCCAAGAGCTCTTGTAAAGTATCGCTTCTTTAATCGTGATAACAGAGTCTTTCCCGAGGGTTTTGCAGATGCCCTGCGTCAGGAGATTGATAAGATGTCTGCACTGCGGATTACTGAGGAAGAACTTGCTTTTTTGAGACGTAAGTGCTACTTCTTTGACCCAGTATTCTTTGATTTGTTAAAGGGATATAGGTATAATCCTTCTGAGGTTACAGTGTCGCAGAGTGGCGGAAAGATAGAACTTCACATTGAGGGGTATTGGTACAGAACTGTGCTATGGGAAGTTCCTATTATGGCGATGATTAGTGAGTTATACTTTAATATGACTAATCAAAAAGCAGTTGAAGTTGAGCAACCTGCAAGCCGTAAAGCTAAGGAGTTAACTCTTATAGGAGCAAAATTCTCAGATTTCGGAACTCGTCGCAGGTTCTCTTTTGATGTTCACGATCGTGTTTTAGGTATATTGAAGAGAGATTCAAATGGTATGCTTACTGGATCGAGCAATGTTTATTTGGCAATGAAGCACGGCCTTACCCCAATAGGGACTCATCCTCACGAGTGGTTTATGTATCACGCTGCCCACTACGGCTATCGCAGTGCCAATGCAAAGGCGCTCGATGCTTGGACGCAGGTATATAATGGTGCACTGGGAATAGCGCTGACCGATACATTTACAACAGACAATTTCTTTCAGAGCTTTGCACTTCAACAGGCAAAACTATTTGATGGACTAAGGTGGGATAGTGGTGACCCTATTGAGTTTACTCGTAAGGCGCTCAGTTTCTATAAGAAAAATAGAATAGATACTAAAACTAAAACCATCGTTTATAGTGACTCTCTGAGTCTCGATAAGATAAAGGAGATAAAGGAGTTTGTAGATGGAAGATTTATAGATGTCTATGGAATTGGAACCTACCTGACAAACGATGTAGGGGTAAATCCTCTTAATATGGTTATCAAGTTGACCGAAACTGCCGTATCTGAGGAAACAGAGTTCTATCCAGCGGTGAAACTATCTGATATTGAGGGTAAGCACACTGGGGTAGCCTCTGAGATTGAACTGTGTAAACAAACTTTAAAACTTTAATCAATGACAAAATATTGCTACGAATATCCTCGCCCTGCACTCACTACCGATTGTGTGATATTTGGTTTTAATGGTGTAGATATTAAGGTACTGCTTATTGAGAGAGGAATTGAACCATTTGCTGGACGTTGGGCCTTCCCGGGTGGCTTTGTTGAGATGGATGAGTCAACAGAGCAAGGTGCTAAACGAGAACTCTTTGAGGAGACAGGCATTGAGGATGTCTTTATAGAGCAGCTCTACACCTTTAGCGGTGTGGATCGTGATCCTAGAGGTCGTGTAATATCGGTGGTTTACTATGCGTTGGTGCGTACTTCGGATTATAAGATTACAGTGGGAGATGATGCTAAAAATGCTAAGTGGTTTAAACTTGATGAGATACCTGCTTTGGCGTTCGATCACGATATGATCTTGCGTGTAGCACTCGATCGCCTAAAGGGCAAGATACGCTATCAACCTATCGGTTTTGAACTGCTGGATGAGAAGTTTACTATGCCTGAACTTCAACTACTGTATGAATCGATACTCGGAATCAAATTCGACCGTAGAAACTTCAGCACTAAGATGATGAAAACGGGGTTGATAATAGCTCTCGAGGAGAAAAAGCAAGGAACGCCATATCGAGCACCACGCCTTTACTCTTTCGATAAGAAGAAGTATGAGGAGTTGCAGAGTAGTGGATTTAATTTCGAGATATAGGTGAGACTAACAGAAAGATATATACTGTTTTGGAGTGGCGTTTTTGGGAACTTCCACCCCTGCACGATTGCCTATGATGGGTATCTATTCTCTTCGTCCGAACAGCTCTTTATGTACTTAAAGGCTCAAACATTTGGCGACAAGCAGTGTGCGAAGTTGATTGCTGCCACTACAACTCCCAAAGAGGCAAAGGCGTTAGGGCAAAGTGTAAAGAACTTTGACGAAGATATTTGGAGGGGTAGGCGAGAAGTGTGTATGGAGGTAGCTCTTTATGAGAAGTTCAGTCAAAATAGCGACCTAAAAGCTGAACTTATCAGCGAGGCATATATCGACAAACAATTTGTCGAAGCATCGCCCTACGACATAGTTTGGGGCATTGGTCTCAGTGAAGATGACCCCGATGTTGATAATTCAGAGATGTGGCGTGGTGAAAACCTACTTGGTAAGTGTTTAGATAGAGTGCGA
>CAYJFH010000003.1:18700-55750 GCA_964369485.1 uncultured Rikenellaceae bacterium
CCGCTCTCGACCATTATAGGCTCGATTGCGGGTAGCGGCTTTACGATGACTTGGTTGTCAATTACAAAGCAGATAGGCTTCTCGTTGGCATAGATGCAGTACTCCCCGAACATTCTGTGGGCTCTAAATTCAATAGTGCGAAAGTCCGATAGCTGATCGAGTACAAAGTCAAGGTAGTCGGGTGTAGATGCCATAATTAATCTTTGGGTATAGTTAAGGGCAACTCATACTAACCATACTTGATGGTTTTGAGTTGCCCTTAAATAATTTTTTGCGCTTTCTTACGCTAGGGTGGGGGGAATTACTTCTTCTCCTCTGTGCTCTCTAGTGTAGCTTCGTAGCGTTTGTTAAGTTCAGTTAGAACCTCTGCTGTGATATCAAGTGCTGGATCAGCGATGATAACTGGGTTACCTGCCATAGTCTGAAGGATCATAGAGTACTTCTTCTCTGCGTTGTACTCCGTAAGGTAATCTAGGATAGTGCTAGAGATCTGTTGGCTGATAACTGCCTCTTGCTCTGCAAGCTCGCGAAGCTTTGTTTCACGGTAGTTAATAATCTGTTGCTCCTTCTCTGCTAGCTCTTTTTGTTTAGTTTGCGCTTGGTAGGTAGTGATAAGTCCCTTTTGTGCCTTCTCTTGGAAATCGCGAATTTGGTTCTCTAGTGAGCGAGCCTTTGATTCGATTTCCTTCTGTACCTTCTCTTGTTTTTTGCCAAATTCTGTGCCTAAGTCCATATATAGACCGTAACCGCTCATAAGCGAGTCCATTCTTACGTATGCAATTGCACCTTCAGTCTTAGCTGCTACAGAGGTAGTTAGGCTATCTGCTGTATTTTTTGCGCTTGGCGCTGATGTGTTGTTACAAGACGTTGAAAATAGAAGTGAACCTGTTGCCAGTAAGGCGATTAGATGAGTTTTGTTGAATTTCATCATTAATAAATTTTTTAATTATGTATAAAAGTTAAGAAAATGTTACAAAAAAGTTTAATGCATTATTATTTGGCAAAGATGGGAAATTATTTGTAATTTTGCACCATAATTTAATTTTTTTTGGAGAGCCACTCTCAAAAGGGATTAAATTTAAAGAAGAGAGTTAACATTAAAACGACATAGGCCATTACCTGCTAGAAGACGCCATAGAAGTTAAGACGCCGCTAAAGGAAGACGTATGTACGAGTACATCAAAGGAGAGTTGATATCATTGTCGCCTACAACTGCTGTTATTGAAACGGCCGGGATAGGCTACTCTATATCCATCTCATTAAATTCACAGAGTTCCCTCCAAGGTCAAAAGGAGGCGAAACTCTATACCCATCTCTATACTGTTCAAGACCAAGCACCAGTGCTCTTTGGCTTTGCCACTGAGTTGGAGCGCGCACTCTTTAGACTCCTAATCTCGGTTAGTGGTATAGGGGGTGGTACTGCACGTATTATGCTCTCGTCGCATACTGCCGAGGAGCTATGCACTATTATCAGCACTGGTAATGTCAAGGTGCTAACATCAGTAAAGGGAATTGGAGCAAAGACCGCCGAGGTGGTAATCGTAAAGCTAAGGGATAAGGTTATGGCACTTAGTCCATCCATTGCCCTCAGCGAAGAGTCATCATCGATTGTGGATATGAGTAGCAATGCTGCCCAAGCACTCGAGGCACTCCAAGTCCTTGGATTCTCTAAAGTTGCAATCCAAAAGGCAATCAAGAAGGTTACAGCTAGTGATCCAACGCTCAGCGTTGAGGATATCATCCGTCAGAGCCTTACTCAACTATAGAAATAATTAATAATAATCAAATCAATACAAACAACTAAAAACAACTATGGATCCAATTTACATTGTAGTAATCACCATCCTTCTGGCTCTTGCAGTCTCGGATCTGGTGGTCGGCGTATCAAATGACGCTGTTAACTTTCTAAACTCTGCTATCGGTAGTAAGGTAGCCCCTCGTTGGGTGATTATGACCGTAGCATCGGTGGGTATCCTATTTGGTGCAATCTTCTCAAGCGGTATGATGGAGGTAGCTCGAAATGGTATATTCTTCCCGGGGCAGTTCGACTTCCACTCGATGATGATGATCTTCCTCGCGGTAATGTTTACAGACGTTATCCTTCTTGACACATTCAACACACTAGGCCTTCCAACATCGACTACTGTATCTCTAGTATTCGAACTTCTTGGTGCGGCAGTAGCTGTAGCTCTAGTAATTATGTGGGGTGCAGACGGTGATACTGTAGGTACACTTGCAGATTACATCAATAGCTCCAAGGCGATGGCCATCATATCGGGTATTCTGCTCTCTGTGGTTATTTCCTTTACAGTGGGTATGATCGTGATGTTTATTAGCCGTTCGATCTTCTCGTTCAAGTACAAGAAATCATTTAGATATATCGGTGCTATCTGGTGTGGTGTTGCTCTTACTGCAATTTCATACTTCGCACTATTCAAAGGTCTAAAGGGTTCTACACTTATCGATCCTAGCTTCAAAGCGCTTATCGACGGTACTAGCACTCTGACTCTACTTCTAGGTTCATTTGCTGTATGGACTTCACTTATGGCACTACTACAGTTTATCTTCAGACTAAACATCCTAAAGCTAACAGTTCTTGCAGGTACATTTGCACTAGCTCTTGCATTTGCAGGTAATGACCTTGTTAACTTTATCGGTGTATTTATGGCAGGTAAATCATCATTCGATATCGCATCTGAGGCAGCGGCAAATGGTGTAGATCTTTCTACTCTAAAGATGTCTGCACTAGAGCAAAAGGTATCTGTAAACTTCCTATACCTACTTGCAGCGGGTGCTATTATGACCGTTACACTATGGTTCTCTAAGAAGGCTCGTGCGGTAACCGAGACTGAGATCAACCTATCTAGCCAAAAGAGTGGTGATGAGCGTTTCGGTTCATCTCTAGTCTCACGTGCACTTGTTCGCACAGCTGTAAACTTCAACAAAGGCTTTATTAAGGTAACTCCAAAACCAGTTCTAGCTTGGATCAACAAACGATTCGAACCAGTAGAGGCGATAGAGGACGAAAAGGTTGACTTTGACCTTATCCGTGCAACTGTAAACCTTAGCTGTGCTGCGATCCTTATCGCAATGGCTACATCTCTAAAACTTCCACTATCTACTACATACGTAACATTTATGGTTGCTATGGGTTCGTCGCTAGCCGATAGAGCTTGGGGTCGTGATAGTGCAGTTTACCGTATCACAGGTGTACTAACAGTTATCTCAGGTTGGTTCCTTACTGCATTTGTTGCATTTACTGTTGCATTCGTAGTAGCTATGATCCTTATGTATGGTGGCGACTTCGCTATCTACGGTATGGCAGTTCTATGTGTATATATCCTTATTCAAAGTAGAATCGCTTTTGCTCGTAAGAGAAAGAAACAAGAGGCGCTAGAGTCTGAAGAGAGCGTAGAGAGAGGTAAGATCCTTGACGAAGCTGCTACTACTATTTCTAAAACTCTTGATACTATCTCAGACCTTTACGACAAGACTATCGAAGGTATCTACAAAGAGGATATTAAGGGACTTAAGAAGGCGGTTAAGACTGCTAAGGCTCTTCGTGACGATGTTAAGGAGCGTAAGGCTGCACTTTACGGCACACTTGCAACTCTTAAGCAACACGAAATTCATACAGGTCACTACTACGTTCAAGAGGTAGACTACCTAAATGAGGTTGCTAAGACTATGCTATTTATCACTCGTCCAGCATACGACTATATCAATAATAACCACAAGGGATTCTCTGAGGCTCAAATCTCGGATCTGAAAAAGATCAGTGCTAAGTCACGTGAACTATTCCACGCTAAGGTTGAGCTTATTCGTAAGGGCGATACAAGCGTTGTTATTACTGACGAAAAGCGTACAGAGTTCTTCGCAATGCTAGATGCTTCGGTTAAGCACCAAATCGAGAGAGTAATCTCGGATCAGGCAGGTTCACGCTCTTCAATGCTTTACCTATCGATCATCAACGAGACTAAGTCGATGGTACTTCACACAGCTAATCTATTCAAGGCTCACAGAAGCTTTGTAGCTAATAATAGCGAGACAACAGAGCAGTAGTCCTCTGTTTAAACTATAGAGAGAGCCTAGGAATATAGTTCCTAGGCTCTTTTTTTTGTGAAAAAATCACTATATTTGATCTGAGATTTATAATCCAAAATTTAACAATTTATGAAAAAAATATTGCTGAGCGCAACGCTGCTTATATTTAGCTCAACACTCTATGCTCAGGAGCCTAAGTCGGTTGAGGATTTCCAGATAGCATTTATTAGTCCTATCTCTACTAATGGTATGGACTCTTGGCAGACAGCTAACCGCTACTCAGTGAATCTTCTAGGTGGGCTTAGTTACGCCAATGAGGAGTTTGAATTTGGCGGACTATACAATATTAACCAAATGTACGCATCTGGCTTTCAATTTGCAGGTCTATTTAACCTTACCCAAGAGTTAGACGATGTGACACAATTTGCTGGACTATTTAACCTCTCGGGAGGTGGAGAGACTCCATTTCAATTTGCAGGCCTCTTTAATGCAATAGCAGACTATAATATCTTAACTGTTAATGGTGCTCAATTAGCAGGTGTTGCCAATGTTGCAAATTTTGTAGAGGGCGCTCAACTAAGCGGTGTAACCAATGCCACACAGGAGATGTCAGGCGTGCAGGCTAGTGGGATATTCAACTATACAGAGGTGATAGAGGGAGCTCAGCTAGCAGGTATCTCGAACTATAGTGAAGATATAGAAGGTGCTCAACTAAGCGGTATATTTAACTATGCCGAGAGTGTTGATGGAGCGCAACTCTCACTTATTAACTATGCTGAGAGCGTTGAGGGTCTTCAGCTAGGCCTTATCAATATATCGGATGACACAGATGGAGTACATATTGGACTTATTAATATTGTAGGGGGTGGAAAGAGCGAAGTAGAGATTGCCTTCTCGGATGTGCTTACTACAGCACTTAGCTACCGCTTCGGCACTAATATATTCTACACAATTGTTTCGGCCGGTGCTAACTACACTAAGCCAATTGTAGACTATGGCGCAGGTCTAGGTTTTGGTAGCGATATTGCGTGGAGAGGCCGTTGGGGAAATCAAATTGAGGGCTACATATATGCCCTTACCGAGCATGGTGAGTTCCAAAAGTATATTAACCTTATGGCTCAACTTCGCTATACAGTATCGGTGGAACTAGGTTCAGTAGAGCTATTTGCAGGCCCTACTGCAAGCCTTACTATATCAGATATTCGTAATCCATATCCGAGTACTATCCAGCCGTGGAGCCAATCTCAGTGGAGTAGTGGAAACTCATTGATGAATCTATCTGTAGGATTTAGCGCAGGTATTAGATTCTTGTAATCCTAAGGGGTGTAGTATAATGAAATAGGGAGCGATACGTTAATTCGTATCGCTCCCTATTTTTATGTCTCTATATATTATAGTACCATCTCATTAGTCTGTCATAGAGTCTATCTGGGAGTACTCTGCGTGCAAGTAGTAGTGGAAATGCCTTAGCTCCTACAACGTAGCGTGTACGTGGACGGCGAGATACTACTGCCTTGCGAATAGTGCGAGCCACTAGTAGTGGCGATGATATATCCTCGGTTGTGTATAACTTACGCATCCCCTTAGATACACTGGCTGCATTCTGTTCATATGCTCCATCCTTTGAGGTGTTCTCAAGGTGATCGGCTGCAATTGCTCCCCAAGGGGTCTTAATTGCTCCCGGCTCAATTATAACTACCTTTATGCCGAATTGCTTCTCTACCTCTAGTCTAAGGCTATCAGAGAGCCCTTCGACTGCAAATTTAGTTGCGTGGTACCATCCTCCAAATGGAGTGTGACACTTGCCTGCAACAGAGGAGATATTGATAATTCGTCCGCTGCCGATAGCACGCATATGGGGTAGTACTAGTTGAGTTAGTCGTGCGAGTCCAAAGACATTAACGTCGAATTGACGCCTAGCTTCAGAGAGCGGCACATCCTCAATAGAGCCGTAAGAGCCATATCCTGCGTTATTAACCAGAACGTCGATACGACCTTCGTTTTGAATGATTGTGTTGATACACTGCTCTATAGAATCTTCGTTGGTGACATCCAATTGTACTATCTTAATACCTAGTACCTCAAGGTGATCCATCTTCTCTAAATTCCGAGCAGCTGCATAGACCGTGTATCCTACACGTCTAAGTTCTATGGTCGCCATAGCGCCAATGCCGCTACTAGCTCCCGTAATTAATGCTACTTTTCTCATCGTAATTGGGTTACCGCCGCAAAATTACGTAAAAAAATGCTAAAAATCAACTTTTAGTGTATAATAAGAGGGATTAAATACTAAAAATTATTTAATCCCTCGAGAATTTATAAATTATTTTGCTGCGATTGCATCAGCTGCAAGTCTGCCAGTACTTAGTGCAATTTGGATATTAAAGCCCCCTGTATCGGCATCGATATCTAAAACTTCGCCTGCAAAGTATAGCCCCTTAATCTTTGTTGATTCCATTGTCTTAGGGTCTACCTCTTCGAGCGAGATGCCACCAGCAGTTACAATTGCCTCCTCGAATGGGCGGTAGTCTGCAATCTTAAAGCTAAGGTGTTTTAGTGCTTTGATAAGTAACTCCTTATATTCATCGTTAAGTTTGCTTACCCTTGTGCGTAGGTTAAACTCATCTGAGATATTTGCTAGAACCTTATCGTGTAGTAGCCTTGGGGTTAGCTTGTCGAGTAGGGCACGCATTGGCGCATCCTCTGATAGTGTCTCCAAGTCGCGCTCTAGTCTAAATGCTAGTTTCTTCTCGGTGAGTGCAGGTTTTAGGTCGAAGGCTATCTCAACGCTTTTGCCGTCGATAATTGCCTCTACTGCGCCACGGCTATGTTGTAGGATAGTTGCGCCCCCTAGTGCCTTGTCTGTAAAGTCAGCCTCGCCTAGTAGCTCTTCGATAACCTCGCCATCAACCACTAGCTTTACTCCGACATTCCTTAGGTCAAGTCCACGGTATAGGTCGATATCCTCTTCGAGCTCAAGCGGAATAAGTGCAGGTGTTAGTGGTGAGATAGTGTGGCCAAGTGCGTGCGCCATTGCATAGCCATCGCCAGTACTACCAGTACGTGGATAGCTTGCGCCACCAGTAGCGATAAGCACTTTTTTGCACTCATACTCCTTGTCATTAGTTAGCCTTACGCCCTTGATAACTCCATCTTCGCAGATAACTTCCTTCACCTCGCTATCGCAACGAACCTCAACACCGAAGTCTCTAGTCCAGTACTCAAGGCAGTTAGCCACGTCCCAAGCCTTGCCCGATGTAGGGAATACACGGCCACCACGCTCAACGGTAATGTCAAGCCCTTGGTTAGATAGGAAAAGCATTGTTGTACGGTTGTCAAAGTTTTGCCACGCACTCTCAAAGAACTCAGCACCACTACGGATCTTCTCGAAGAACTCCTCGCGACTTCGAGTGTTAGTGATGTTACAACGTCCCTTTCCAGTGATACGTAGTTTACGTGCTGGTTTCTCCATCTTTTCAAGAAGTAGCACCTTAGAGCCAAGCTCTGCGGCACGTCCAGCAGCCATAATACCAGAGACTCCAGCCCCCACAACAATTAAATCATACATAAGTCTTCTACTCTTTATTTAAATACTTTATCAATTAAGCCAGAGATGTTTATCCACACATATTGCCCAAATTGAGAGTGCAAAGGTGCGAATAAAAAATAGATTTTTAACCATTAAGAGGCACTTTTATTGCTAATTATATAGCAATATCCTTAATAAGGAGATAAAAACCGCTGTTTTTCGACACTTTGTTATATCCATTATATTGGAAAAATCTCTTTGCAGCTAAGTTATTAGGATCTACCTCGGCTCTAAGGCGGAGGATACTCAGTCTAGTCTTACAGTACTCTTCGAGCTGAAGTAGGGCAGTGGCTCCAAAACCTCTGTCTCTAAGATCGTCACGATAGATTATAATTGCCACCGATGCCGTAGACTCATTGTAGTCTATATCGTAAAGATCGATAAAGCCAATAGCCTCATCAAGGTGAGTTATAACTAGTCTAAGTTGCCCAATTGGCTTGCCCTCGGCAATAGATTCTGCCAGGGACTCGGTAATGAAAGCCTCAATCTCGCTGCGTGTGTATGGCGCATCGGTTCGCGTGCTAAAGCTCCAAATTGTCGGGTCGTTCTCGACCTCCAGAATAAAATCAGTATCACTGATTAGCAATCTCCTAAGTTTAATAACACTATCGTTCATATTATTTGGTCTGTATACTTTTTAATTTATACTTTGGAGTAGTCGCTAGTTTATCTTGCCTAAGACCGCTAAAGTTTGGTAATGATAGCCATACTATTACCAAGAAGCGTCCTTAGGCTCGATTTTTGTTAGTTTAATTCTTTGTTTACAAGGAGTGGAGTTATAAAGCCAGCGTGGCTGGGATTCCTTTTCTCTTTACATTCACTTAAATTCTTTGAACCACACATTAGCTCTTTCCTCTTTGCCTTACCCTTTATGCCGAATCAACAAGACATAAAGAGTGTGCCACTACTTTTGAGTGGTAGTTTCGATCTTCTCAAAGAAGTCTGGTTTGTTCTTCTTAACAAACTCGATTACCTCGCCGAATCCCTCTGCAAACTTTGCGAAGTCCTCTTTATATAGGTGTATCTTGTGTTTGTCAATTGAGAAGGACCCATCACGCATCTGCTTTTTACGGCTCTCGGTGATCGTAATGTAGTAGTCCTCAGCGCGCGTTGCTTTAACGTCGAAATAGTAGATGCGCTTACCTGCTTTAATAGGTATTGAGAAAACCTCGTCCGCACCATTAGTCTCTACAGCTGCCGGTTGGCTATTATTTGCCTTCCATTCATTTTTTTGTACCTCCCCCCCCACTGGGGTAGGGTCAGGTTTCGAAAAGTTGAAAATCCCCATCTTTAGTGAATATTATTTTTAAAGTTTGAAAAAATAGCCTATTTTTGTAGGCTTTTAAATCTGATTCGGTAGTAATACGATTCAAAATTAAGCAAAAATTCCTAATAATACAATAAATGGCGTAACTTTGTTGTGTTTTTTATTGATAAACAATTTTTAACGTAAAATATGAAACTTAGTTTTATTCCTCAAAGAGAACAAAAACCCCGCTTGAGAGGCATTACAATGGTGATGGATAAAGGCATCTTTGATTGCCAGGCCGAGGGGCTCTGTAACCTTGCTGCTCAGCATATTGACTTCGTTAAACTAGGCTTCGGTACTTCTCTAGTATCGGGCTCACTGAGCGAAAAATTGAAGATATATAGAGGTAGTGGTCTATCGGTATATCCCGGTGGGACACTATTCGAGGCTTTCTATATAAGAGGTATGGTAGATGAGTACGAAGAATTCATTAGAGAATATAACTTTGATACTATAGAGATATCTGACGGCTCAATTATTATCGATCACACTGAAAAATGTCGTCTGATTTCAAGATTTGCAAAGAAATATACCGTCCTTTCTGAGGTTGGCAGTAAGATTGCAGGAGCTAAGGTTTCGACTTCAAATTGGATCGAGATGATGACAGCAGAACTAAATGCAGGTAGTAAATTTGTTATTGCCGAGGCTCGTGAAGCTGGTAATGTCGGAATTTTCGACAGCTCAGGAGCTGCAAAACAAGATATGATCGAAGAGATCGCAACTAAGGTATCCCTTGATAGAATTATCTGGGAAGCGCCAGCAAAGAACCAACAAGTATGGTTCGTTAAGCACTTCGGAGCGAATGTAAACCTTGGAAATATCGCTGCGGAAGAGATCCTTTCGCTAGAGACTATCCGCCAAGGCCTTCGTGGAGATACATTTGGCCACTTCCTCCCAGAGGAACTAGCCGCAAAGGTACAGAGATAAGATGACAACTGAGACAAAGAGACCCGGTATGATGCGCAGAGCATACGACTGGATATTAAGGTGGGCAGATACTAAGTGGGGTGCAATTGCACTATTTATATTAGCATTTGCCGAGAGTAGCTTCTTCCCAATTCCGCCAGACGTACTACTAATTGCGTGCTGTTTAGGTCTACCGCTACGTTCAAAGCGAGTATTCTACTTCGCGGCTATCTGTACACTAGGCTCAGTGCTTGGTGGAGTAGCGGGCTATATGATTGGCTCACTAGGTTGGGAGGCGATGCAGAGCTGGTTTATCCCGACTGTATTTAGCCAAGAGGCATTCAATGGCGTTGGAGAGCTATATAATGAGTATAACTTCTGGGTTGTATTTACAGCAGGCTTCACTCCGATACCTTATAAGCTAATCACTGTTACCGCAGGGGTATTCGATATTGATTTTATCCTATTCCTTCTGGCTTCGGTAGTTGCACGTGCCGCAAGATTCTTCCTAATTTCGTGGCTAATTATGCACTTTGGCCCACCAATTAAGAGCTTTATCGATAAGTACTTCAACTGGATAGCAATTGCATTTACAGTCCTACTAGTTGGAGGTTTTGTCCTTCTAAGCTACCTGTAGAGCGCAGATAATATATAGTAGCATTAATGGAGTGCTAGTGGTTAGATTCGAGTCTTTCGAGGATTTACCACTAGCACTTCGTATATCTGAGAGTTATACCAAGAGCCAAATGGGTACCTCTGAACTGTAAAGCTCATATCATAGAGCCCGGTCTCATACTCCCTATCTACGGCTAGGTATGTTGTGATTGTCACCTTACCATCGGCAGGCAGAAGCCTATTCTTTATAGGTAGTGTCACCTCAAAAGGTTTATCTCCAAACTTCATATGGACAAGAATTGCCATAGCATCTTCACCTGAGAGTGGAATTTCGTATGGATATGGATTCTCAATCTCTAGGGTCAGTGGAATAGTTTGACCCGCAATCATCTTCTCGGGGAATGTCTTAGGGGTAATCTTTATATCTCTTGTAGGGATATAGTGGTCTACTACATCGTAGATAATTGTACCTAGAGTCGGAATATTAATATATCTATATTGCTGCATTAGCGAGTCACGATTGTGGCTGGCAATCACCAGTTCGCTAAGCTCAATAGCCGCCTTCTTACCATATAGATCCCTCTCCATATCTAGGAATTCATAGTGGCTAGAGCGATGGTATAGCGATGGAGCGGCGTATGCTGGCAAATCGGTGTAGAAGCTAAATAGTGCGGCGTGAGTGTATTTACCCTCAGAAACGAAGACCTCGACAGGTCTCTGACTTACTCTATGTTCCTTGATATCCTTCAGTGTCCACTCTGCACGCTTTAGTCCTATCTCCTTGCCAGAGAGCCCTACTGCTGATACGATTGAGCTATTAAATGCTAATATTAGCACGTGACCTGCTAACATTAATGCCCCGAGGCTAATTGATGCTATACTTATATACTTTGCAGCACTCGGTGAACTCTCGGCTCTACGAGCAAAGAAGTAGACCATTGGCAGTAGCATTGCGATCATCCACTGTGGCTGAACGTGCCCTTTGGTGGTAGTGTATAGGAAGAATAGTAGGGTAACGATAGCCAGAACCCTTAAGAGCCTATCCATCGCAGGGAACTTATATGGATTCTTTGTGAATATAGCTATAACAAATGGTATGGTCAGCATAGGGTTATAGACTATAAAGTAGTTGACAAAGAAGTCCCATAGGTAGCCAATCTGAAAGTTAGAACCCCTCTCTACTAGGTGGTACTTTAGTGTGGTAAAGTCGTGAGCAGACTGCCACATAATGTGCGGAGCACATAGTGCTATGGCAATAAGTCCAGCGAGGTAGAACCTCCAATTCTTTAGCAGTTTAGGGTCAGAGATAACCATCGCTGCAACAAGTATAATGCCTTGATACTTAGCATATGCCATCATCGCAAATCCAATACCTATAAGCATTGCGCTTAGAACCCTATAGCTATCCACCACTACGCCACCACGTCCAAATGTAGGGGTCTCAATGGATGAGAACTTACCATATGCAAAGAGTGTGAGTACCATTGCCATAAGTAGCGGTACGTCGGGAGTCATCACAAAGCCGTAGATTTGGAATATTGGCATCGAGAAGCATAGGGCGAAGTATCGTAGAGCACTTCGATAGTCGCTGCTCTCTCGGCGCACGATAGTCCAAAATAGGTATAGATATAGTGGTTGAAGTAGTATTGCAAAGAGTCTAACCCCTAGTTCGCTATCCCCTCCAAAGAGCACCCCAAGTCTTGTTAGTAGTGCAAATAGTGGCGGATGGTCGAAGTATCCCCACTCTAACTTCTGCGACAGCACCCAATAGTACGCCTCGTCACCAATAAGTTCAGTGCCAAGAGCTGTAAATATGTTAAGTACGCCCCATAGGGTTAGTAGTAATACTAGAAGTTGATTTGGGTTCTCTTTTAGATATCTAAACATATGTCTCTCTATTGTTGCTGAGTAATAGTCCTATATAGAGTGCAAAATTAGTAAAAAATGAGTACTTTTGTACCTCAAAAAAGAAAATAAAGGTATATATGAGCGATATAAAATTCTCAAGTAGAGTACTAAGTAATGGACTCACAGTTATTATACACCGTGACACCTCGACGGCGATGGCATCGGTTAACTTGCTGTATAAGGTTGGTTCGCGCGATGAGGACTATAACCACACGGGGTTAGCGCACCTCTTCGAACACTTGATGTTTTCAGGATCGGAGCGAGTGGATAACTTCGATGAGGTACTACAGAGGGCAGGTGCTGAGAATAATGCCTTTACAAATAATGAGTACACAAACTACTATATAGCTCTACCAGCTGCAAATCTCGAGACTGCGCTATTTGTAGAGGCAGATAGACTTCGAGCACTAACTCTGAGCGAAGAGAGCCTAGCGGTTCAACGCAAGGTGGTAGTTGAGGAGTTTGCTCAGAGATATACCAATAAACCCTATGGTGATGTTTGGCCAATGCTCAGAGAGATGCTATATCCAAGTGGTCACCACTATAGCTATACTACTATTGGCCGCTCGGTAGAGCATATCGAGAAGACTACACTAGAGGATGCCCAAGCATTCTATAGTAGATTCTATACGCCACAGAACTGTATCCTAAGTATTGTATCTCCGCTAGATACCGAGGCGGTATATAGTATGGTTACAAAGTGGTTCGGCTCTATCACCCCGAAGCATACCGATAGCCTAGAGCGCAATTTTTCATCATTTAGCTATACCAACCAGCTCAGAGAGGTGGAGCGTGATGTTCCTGCCTCGATGATATATAGCTGTATCCCGATGGAGGGTAGAACCTCGCACCAAGCCACAGTACTAGATGTTGCAACAGATGTGCTCAGCGGCGGAGAGTCTAGTAGATTAGTGCAGAGATTGGTTAAGGGTGATGCGCTATTTTCGAGCGTGAATTGCTACCTAACCGCAGAGCAGGGCAGTGGAATATTAGTTACAACCGGTAGGCTGATGGATGGAGTTACAATGGAGCAGGCCGAAGGTGCACTATGGAGTGAACTTGATAGTATCGCAAAGAGTGGCGTTACCGACTATGAGCTACAGAAGGTAAGGAATAAGTATGAGGCAAATAACTACTTCTCGCTCATTAACTCCCTAAATAAGGCTATGAACCTAGCTTACTACGAGTTCCTAGGCTCGGCAGAGTTGATTAACCGCTCAGTAGAGCAACATAGAGCTGTGGATGATAGCCATATTAGAGCTATTTGCAGCGACACATTCCAGAGATCTAAGGCCTCAACACTTTACTATAACGCAAAGAAGTAGATTATGACAGATAGATTACCAGAGGTAGTAATTCCTACCAACTTAGAGTTAATTGAGCCAAAGATCAGTAAGTGCAAAAATGGAGTGGTGCTCCATACCCTGCAAAGCGATAGCGCCTCTGTGGTGCGCCTATCGTTGGTATTTAAGGGTGGTTCGGCAATTCAGAGGGTACCATATGCAGCTGCATCTACACTCTCAATGCTATCCGAAGGTACCGAAGACTACACCGCACAAGAGATAGCCGAGAGGTTAGATTTCTACGGTATGTTCTTCGATAATTCGACCGATCGTGACTACTGTTACATAACAATAGCTGCGATGAGTAGGTGTGTTGATGAGGCGTTAGAGCTATTAGAGAGCCTTGTGCTTCGCCCCCTTTTCCTAGAGAGCGAACTAGAACTCTATAGAGCGAAGAAGAAGCAACAGATACTCATTGACCGTGCGAAGCCATCCTATATGGCGCGTGAGGCATTTGCTACACAGCTATTTGGTGCGGAGCATCCATATGGTCGCTTTGCATCACACGAGAAGTACGATACACTAACCTCCGAGGATCTAAAGGAGTACTACCGCGATAATATAACAGCACAGAGGTGCTTTGCAGTTGCCTCTGGTGATATTACCGATGAGATTAAGCAGAAGATAGAGGGATTCCTAGGGAAGTTACATAGCTCAGATGCAGAGTTCCCTTCGGTTGACTATAGTGTTAAGGATAACCACTCTGCTGAAAGGTTTCATAGGGTAGAGCGTGAAGATGCCGTACAGAGTTGTATCCGTATGGGGCGCATACTCTTTACTAAGGAGCACCCCGACTTTATCCCTATGCAGCTACTATCTATGGTGCTGGGTGGTTACTTCGGTTCACGCCTTGTGCAGAACCTAAGGGAGACCCACGGCTATACATATGGTGCATATGCAGGGCTAATAACCCTTAGTAATTGCGGCTACTTAGCAATTGCAACGGATGTAGATATTGAGCACCGTGATGATGCCATAAGGGAGATTAACTCTGAACTTCTGCGACTACAGAGTGAACTAATAGGCGAAGATGAGCTCTATGGTGCAGTGAGTACCATTACAGGGGAGTTAATGCGCCTAATTGATGGCCCATTTGGCATTGCCGATGTTGCAATTGAGAATATTCAGAGTGGATTCTCGCATAACTATCTAAATGAATTTCTACAAAGAGTTAGCACCATTAGCCCCGAGGAGCTAAGAGAAGTAGCTAGAAAGTATATCTCACCCGAGGATATGCTATGTGTTGTGGTAGATTAGATAAACCACCACAAAATATATAGAAAGTTCTTCATTTTTCAGATACAGATAAGGGGTAATTAACTTTTAGTTTAATTACCCCTTATCTTTGCAATTTATGTGCCACTACATATCAGATAGATCGGTGAGAACGTCATCGGTAAATGAACCGCTCATATAGATAAGTGTGTACTCCTCAGCACCACGTACTCTGATTATTAGGTCGCGGATAGTATCATTACTTCGCGATGCCATAATATCGACCTTTTCGCCACTCTCTCTGACCTTCACAAGGGTTTCAAATCTCCTAGACTTTACTACACTCTCAATCTGGGTGTGGAGTTTAGAGGCTGCCGCCTCGCCATCGACTGTAAGGATAGATATCATATCGATTGAGCTGACCATCTCCTTTGGAAACTTGGTCTCTCCGATTGAGATTGTGCTAGATGACTTATCTTGGCTAGAAGTTGCCATCTGTAGAAGTGACTTAGATATAGTTACATATGTGGCCTCTTGTTCTGAGTCGGAGTATCTCTCCATTATCTCATCTATGCTCTGTGCCTTTAGGCTCAAAGTACTCGCTATAAATAGTAGGAGTGCTATAAATATTGTTTTCATTGATATTATTACAAAAAAAGGTTTTAAAAGTTAATTGATTGCTTTACTCTCTCTACGGAGTGTGCAGTTATCGACGCACTCTTCTCTATGCCCTCCTTACCCTGTTTCAGGGCTGATGAGAGGGTGCTTAGTGCGTAGTTTAGGTGTTCATTTACATCCTCGGCGCTCATTTCATTCTGCGCGAGTAGAGGTTCATTACTACGTGTAGGGTTAAAGAGTACTACGCTAATTGCCACTACCACGGCAGCCACTGCAGATGCGGCGTAGATATACTTCCTGCGACTACTTGGTCTATAGTCTATCTGCTTAGTTTCGCTAGAGAATGTATCTATCTTTTTAGATAGTCTCTCTTCGAATCCAGCGGGTAGTTCTATATCTCTGTATAGTGTGTCGACTATGTCTTTTATCTTATCGTCTCTTCTCATAGCTCTCTGTATAACTCTTTAATTCTCTTGCGGGCTCTACTTATCTGAACCCTGATGTTTATCTGACTAAGGCCAGTGATCTGCGCTATCTCCTTAGGGTGTAACTCTCTAAAGAAGTGTAACTCTATAAGGCGTCTCTGCACCTCGGGGAGTCTCTCGATTACACCAACTAGCTGTCGTAGCTCCTCGCTGCTATCCATCCTCTGCTCAAGATCTTCTGTACTAAGTTGTGCTACCATCTCTAGGCCGCTCTTGCGATTACTCGGAGACTTTAGCCTATCTAGGCAGATATTCCGTATCACTTTGAGCCCATATGCCTTTATACTATTTAGTTCTAGTAGCTTTGTCCCGAGCCTATATAATTTCTCGTAGAGGTCTTGAACTGCATCTTCGGCATCTTGCTCTGAGCCAAGTAGCCGGTAGGCGTGGTAGTAAAATTCTTTAGAGTAGGGTAGGCAGAGATCCTTAAACTCTTGTGTGGTTAACTCTCTTGCCATAAAGCTATATCATCGATTGGCTTACCTCTATCCACTGATCTAGCTTGATATTACCCTTAACTCTCATCATCAGATGCGAATCACCAGTAATAATAATTAGTAGCTCTTTGATAACTTCTCCTTTTGTCTTTGCATAGATCTCTATATAGTCGCCGCTATCTTGTGTTTTAGCGAATAACTCTAGTTGGGTGTCAACTCTACTTGCTTGCTGCTTGAAGTCCCATATAACATCTTCTGCGCAGTAAGTAAGGTCAAGTACTTGTAGGCTACTGATACCCTTAAGGTCTGTGCCAGTTAGCATCCCGCCAAGAGCCATAAGAAATGGGCTGATCTTTACATCATCTACATCCGCCTCATCTTTAAAATTCTCATAGATTTGTTCTGGAGTGTAGCTAGGGCCAAAGCTCGATGCAAATGATATATTAATCGATAGAACTAAGATTAATAGTAGTGATTTTAGTTTCATTGTAATAATTGTTTTAATGGTGTGAAAGGTTGTTTTCTTTAGCGCTATTTGACTATAAGACGATCCAACCTCAATTCTGTTACACCACCGTTATATTTTTTTTACTCAAGTTCATCTTTTTTTCTATACCATAGTGCTATGGAGTAGAGCAGACATAGTGCAAGTGTGAAACCTGCAACTCTAACTACTGAGTCGCCAAAGAGCGTATAAGTTGTCTTAGAGCTATAGAGTGGAACTTCGGCAGTAAGGATTCCTCGTTCGTCCCATCCTAGACTTTGAAGTACCTCGCCCTTGCTGGTAATGACACCCGATATTCCAGTATTTGCCGAACGGACAATCGTTCGTCCAAGCTCTACAGCTCTAAGGCGAGCATAGCTAAAGTGTTGTCTATGGCCGGGAGTATTGCCCCACCAACCGTCATTTGTAATAATTGCCATAAGCTCTGCGCCACGATCTGTCCACTCTGCCATAAGCTCTCCGTATATACTCTCATAGCATACAACCGCACCTACTTTATGACCGTCAACGCTGCCTACCACTGCGCTCTCTGATCGCCCAAGCGACCCAACGTAACCCCCAAGGTCAAGCATACCAACAAGTGATTCGATCCACTGCGGTATAACCTCAACACCAAATACTAGTTTGCGCTTATGGTAGATATCTACGCTATTGCTGTCTATATAGAGCACAGAGTTATAACCCCTCTGCCCGTCATAGGTGGTAGCCCCTACTATAAATGTAGCGTTGCTATCTCTTTGACGCAGAAAATTTTGAATTGCTACAACCTCTCTACTACCTCTAAAGTTAGCGAGGTGGAGGGTTCTTGCTAGCGAAGTCTCAGGGGCGATATATAGCTTTGTACTATTAGGAGCGCTAGTGGCTAGCTCCATAATATTGGCAAACTGTTCATCTGCACCAATAGAGGTGTACTTCTGGTAAGCGTCAACATTTGGTTGAATAATTGCCACCTCCATCGTTGAGCTACTCTGTTGCTCAGTGCCATATAAAAGGTAGAGCGATGCCGCAATTGGAAGAGCTACCATAGCGACTGTAGTGATAATCGAGACCCTTCTGCGTATAGTTTCATAGATAAGTACATTGCATACCATAGCCCAAAGCGTACCTCCATATACCCCCGTTATGCTATACCACTGAACTAGTTGAGGCATATCTGCCCAACCAGCGCCGAGCTTTAACCATCCAAATCCGAAGTCGCCCGAGGCTAGGAACCACTCAGCTGCAACCCACCCCGAGATAAGGGTAACGTATGCAAGGGGCTTGCGCCCTAACTTCAGTACGTAGTGGTATGCGGCAAATGCTGGCCATAACATAAGTGTGCAGACAAGTGGAACGGCTGGAGCTGCAAGTATCGTTGCCCACGACACCCAGAAGCAAGTGGCAATATGCCAAAGTGCTATTGTGAGTGCAACCCACCACAGAAAGCCACGCCTGCCCTCGCTCTCTAACTTCTCTCTAAGTATCAGTAGAGGCACAAATGCTAGAAGTGCAGTAAATCCTCCGACACCGTACCACGGTAGCGATAGAAGAGTTGCACTTAGTAGTGTGAGTACGATTGGAGGGAGTTTTGAGCCGAAATTGCGCATATTTTTTCTGATTTAGTCTACTATTAAAGTACAAAAATGGCTAAAATTTGGGTAAATAACAATTATAATTTTAGATAAAATAGCTATCTTTGTGAAAAATTTGATTTAATAATATCTCTATGTTAGTAGACTATTTAATGGTGCTTGTATATGGCATTGCGGCGGGTTTGTTGGCCTCTATTCCACTAGGGCCTATTGGGGTGCTATGTATTCAGCGTACGCTGAGTGGTTCTCGTATCTCGGGATTTATCTCGGGACTAGGAGCCGCTACTGCCGATACAGTCTTTGCGGCGCTTGCAATCTTTGCCCTTAGTTGGATAACAGGGTTTATCTCAAAGTATGAGATGTGGGTTGAGGCTCTGGGTGGACTGCTGGTAATCGGCTTCGGATTTTCACTCTTCCTACAGAAACCTAAGCGTAGCACAACTATTGAGCGTAAACGCACCGCAGGTCACCAAATTGCAAACTATATCTCGGTGCTATTCCTTACGCTGCCAAACCCTGCATACTTCTTTGTATTTGTGGCAATATTTGCGGCTATGGGTATTGGTGGTGCAGATATGGATACAGCACAGAATTGGCTAACGATTCTAGGTGTCTTTATGGGTGCAAGTGCGTGGTGGTTCCTGCTAACTTGGGTTGTGAGTATATTTAGAAAGAAATTCACACTCAGAAAACTACTTATGCTAAATAAGATAAGTGGTGGTATTATTATTCTACTTGGTGCATATGCAGTCCTCGCGGTTGTCTACACCCTAATTAAGACACTAATCGAATCTGGCTCTATGTAGAGCTAAATATCAAAAGTAATATGAGCGGAAAAATTATAGCTATCGACGGCTACTCGTCGTGCGGAAAGAGCACATTTGCCAAGCTAATAGCCTCATCGCTTGGTTACGCATTTATTGATACCGGAGCGATGTACCGTGCAATTACACTCTACTATATCCGTAGAGGCATTGACCGTAGTGAACTAGTCGCTGAACTCGATAATATCGAGGTGGAGTTTAGGTTCAATAGCGATTTAGGCCGTAGCGAGATATATCTCAATGGGGAGAATGTCGATAGAGAGATTCGTTCGGTGGAGGTTAATGGAGCAGTAAGCACAGTTGCCGAGATTAGCGAAGTGCGCCGTAAACTTGTAGATATGCAAAGGGCAATGGGCACTCGAGGCGGCATTGTTATGGATGGTAGGGATATAGGCACCGTTGTATTTCCTAATGCCGATATAAAGATATTTATGACAGCCGATGTTGATACCCGTGCTATGCGTAGGTATAAGGAGATGGATGGCAGCGTGTCGTTAGAGGAGGTCGCTAAGAATATATCGCAGCGTGACCACATTGACGAAAATAGAGCCGACAGCCCACTGCGCAAAGCCCCCGACGCAATCACTATGGACAACAGCCACCTCACCCTCGACGAGCAAATGGCAATCTTCAATGACCTCTTCGCTAAGCTATAGTGAATAGAAATGATTGAGTAAAAGAGCAATATCGAGATTACATGCCTCGGTATTGCTCTTCTGTTTACAATATTCTAAATAGATGTTACTTCTTTCTTATAACTACTCTTTTGGGAGGTAGATAGGCTACCCAAAATTTATTGTTCGTAATTTTACGAAAAAACCTCTCGAAAAATTTGGAGGATAGAAATATTGTTCGTACTTTTGCGAACAGATGACACAGACAAATAAAAGATATGAACTAAAGGACGAGGAGATTGCTCTCTACGCCAAGGCGATGGGGCACCCAGCTCGTATAGCTATTCTGCGATTCTTAGCTAGTCGCCAGAGTTGCTTCTTTGGTGATATTAACGATGAGTTGCCAATCACCAAGGCTACGGTCTCAAAGCACCTATCGGAGCTTAAGGAGGTAGGGCTTATCCAAGGGGATATTCAACCGCCAAAGGTAAGCTACTGTATCAATAGAGAGAAGTGGGCAGAGGTTCAGGGTCTTATGGCAAGATTCTTCCTCGATATAACCATGAAGGGTGAGGGTTGTTGCGAGTAGGGTAGTGATTAAGACAGACTAAAATGTAGAGAAAAAAGAAAATATATTTTTTTGAGAATATTGTTCGTAATTCGTCAAACATAAAACAATAACCAAATAATTTAAAAAACGAAATGGAAATTAAAGTATTAGGCACTGGATGTGGAAATTGCAAGGCTCTTTTCAATACCGTTAGCGAAGTAGTAGCTGAGAACTCGATCGATGCAACAGTAGTTAAGGAGGAGGATCTTATGGCTATCATGGCCCTTAACGTAATGAAACTACCTGCGCTGGCAATCGATGGTAAGGTTGTGTCGAGCGGAAAGAAGCTAAGTAAATCAGATGTATTAGCACTAATCAAATAGTTAAAAATTAAAAGAAAAATTATAGAGAGATGAAGAGATTATTCCTACTACTAGCAGTTATTCTATTTGCTTCGTGTGGTTCAGCACCGACAACAACGAGCGCGCTCAACACAGATGATGGCCTACACGTTCTTTACTTCCACGGTAAGCAGCGTTGTATTACCTGTATGGCAATCGAGAAGTTATCACAAGAGGTTATTAAGGCAGATTTCGCAGAGGAACTAAAGAATGGCGATATCACATATACTATCATCGATATTACTACTCCTGAGGGAGCGGAGATTGCAAATAGATATGAGGTGAGCTTCTCATCGCTATTTGCAAATAGCTGGAAAGATGGCGTTGAGACTAAGGGTGACCTGACAAAGATGGGCTTTAGCTATGCAAAGAGCCAGCCTGAGATCTTCAAGACTGAGTTCAAGAATAAAATTAACGAACTTCTAAAGAAGTAAACTAAGCGATGGAGTATATTCAATCACTACTAGACAGTGGTACGACCCCAATGTTTGCGGCGCTACTACTGGGGCTCTTGACAGCACTTAGTCCGTGCCCACTTGCAACTAATATCGCTGCAATTGGCTATATCAGCAAGGATATTGAGAATCGTCACCGTATATTCCTAGGCGGACTACTATATACACTTGGTCGTGTGCTAACGTACACAGTGCTTGGTGTTGTCCTAATCTCGATTCTAAAGCAAGGAGCTAGTTTCTTCTCAATCCAGAAGACTATCTCATACTATGGCGAGATACTTCTACCACCAGCCCTAGTGCTAATCGGCCTCTTTATGCTATTTGGCTCAAAGCTAAATCTGCCTAAGTTCGGCTTTAGTGGTTCAGGCGAGAATGTAAAGAAGAAAGGGGCATTCGGCTCACTACTACTAGGTATCCTATTTGCACTTGCATTCTGCCCAACTAGCGCATTTTTGTACTTCGGTTCACTAATACCGTTGGCGGCAGGTGCCGAGAGTGGAGCATACCTACTACCAGTAGTATATGCAGTTGGAACTGCACTGCCAGTAATTATAGTTGCTATAATCTTGGCATATAGCGTATCGAGTCTTGGTAAGGCTTATAATAAGATGAAGATCTTTCAGAAGTGGTTCTCGCTTGTCGTTGCCATTCTATTTATCGTAATCGGACTATACTACGCATACACAATTTATCTATAGATTTAACCCAAAAAACAACAATAAAAAATGAAAATTCTAATTCTATGTACAGGCAATAGCTGCCGCTCACAGATGGCTCACGGCTTTATGCAATCATTCGACAGCGAACTTCAAGTATTTTCTGCAGGAACTGAGGCATCAGGTAAACTTAACGAAGGAGCTGTAAAGGCGATGGCGGAGATTGGACTAGATATATCAAACCATACTTCTGATAGCGTTGAGAAGTACCTAGGCGAGGAGTGGGACTATGTAATCACAGTATGTGGAGGTGCAAATGAGAGCTGCCCAGCATTTATGGGTAAGGTTAAGCACCGCCTACACATCGGTTTCGACGATCCATCACACGCCGAAGGCACACCTGAGTTTATCGAGAGCGAATTCCGCAGAGTTCGTGACGAGATCAAAGATGGCTTCTACAAGTTCTATGTAGAGCAGATCAAGGGCGAGAAGCTACCAGTGTGTGAGTGTGGCGGAAATTGCTAATTTTTTAAACTAATTACCCCTAAGAAAATAGAGATGGAAGAGAAGAGAGAGATAGGATTCTTTGAGAGATACTTAACCCTATGGGTCGCGATTTGTATCGTGGTGGGTATCGCCATTGGTGAATTCCTACCGCAGATACCCACACTGCTCGGAGAGTTTGAGTACGCTAATGTATCGATACCAGTTGCAATACTTATATGGTTGATGATATATCCGATGATGCTCAAGGTAGACTTCGCAAGTATTGTCGATGTTGGAAAGCGCCCAAAGGGTATCCTTATCACACTTGTGACTAATTGGATAGTAAAGCCATTTACGATGTTTGGTATCGCTTGGTTCTTCTTCTACGTTGTGTTTAAGGCGTGGATACCGGAAGATCTTGCTGGTGATTACCTTGCAGGAGCCGTTCTACTCGGTGCAGCACCCTGTACAGCAATGGTATTTGTATGGAGCTATCTAACCCGTGGTGATGCAGCATATACTCTTGTTCAAGTGGCTGTCAATGATCTTATTATCCTAGTGGCATTTGTGCCAATTGTAGCATTTCTGCTAGGTATTGGGGGCGTTGAGATTCCTTGGGACACTCTTCTTATCTCCGTAGGGCTATTCGTTGTAATTCCACTAGCGGCAGGTATGCTTACTCGCAGCTCGGTGGTAAAGCGCAAGGGTCTGGATTACTTCAATAATGAGTTTGTCAAGAAGTTCGATAACTTCACCATCGGCGGACTACTTCTAACGCTTATTATCCTATTCTCGTTCCAAGGGGAGAAGATATTGAGTAACCCGCTCCATATTCTGCTTATTGCCATACCGTTGATTCTTCAGACGATTCTAACATTTGGCTTTGCATATGGATGGTCTAAGTGCGCAAAGCTACCGCACTCAATCGCTGCCCCTTCGGCAATGATTGGAGCAAGTAACTTCTTTGAGCTTGCCGTAGCTGTTGCAATATCACTCTTTGGCCTAGAGTCAGGTGCTGCACTTGCAACAGTGGTAGGGGTTCTTGTCGAGGTGCCAATTATGTTGATGCTCGTAAGGTTCGCTAATAGAACACGTAAATACTTTTAAACTAACACTATGATAAAACAATTTGCCGATTGGCTAGTCTATGATATTTTTGGACTAGCAGTTGGCTCACAGCTTGGTGGAGCCATTAACTTCTTCTTCTATGATACTATAAAGATCATATTCCTACTATTTATTATCAGTGCGATAATGGGTATAGTGAATGCTTATCTGCCGATTGATAAGCTACGTAACTTCTTGGTGACAAAGAAGCTATATGGTTTTCAGTACCTCTTTGCAGCACTATTTGGAGCGATTACTCCATTTTGTAGCTGCTCTTCAATTCCACTATTTATCGGTTTTGTAAAGGGTGGTATTCCGCTCGGGGTTACATTTGCATTCCTTATAACCTCACCACTAGTAAATGAAGTGGCAGTAGCGGTATTCTTCGGTGCATTCGGACTTAAAGCTACACTTATCTATGCAGTCTCGGGCATTCTAATCGGTGCTATCGGTGGTTTTATCCTAGAGAGATTTAAGCTAGAGAGGTTCCTTAGCCCTTGGGTTAAGCAGATCCAAGAGCAATCAGAGGCCGAAGCAGCTGAATGGGAGGCAGAGAAGGTGTCGTTCTTTAAGAGACTTCCATCTATCCTTAAGGATTCTTGGGGAATTGTAAGGGGTGTGCTAGTCTATATCCTTATCGGTATTGCAATTGGAGCAGGTATCCATAACTATGTGCCGGAGAACTTCTTTGCTGA
The DNA here is from genome assembly GCA_964369485.1 of uncultured Rikenellaceae bacterium. Taxonomy (GTDB): domain Bacteria; phylum Bacteroidota; class Bacteroidia; order Bacteroidales; family Rikenellaceae; genus Mucinivorans. Next base: position 43,034 of record CAYJFH010000003.1, read on the forward strand.
GTACCTATCTGAGGGTGTATGGTATGGAGTGCCGCTAGCAGTTATCTTAGCTGTGCCGATGTATGCCAATGCAGCAGCAGTTGTGCCAATCGTATCGTCACTAGTATTTGCTGGTGTGCCACTAGGTACTGCAATTGCATTTATGATGGCAATCGTCGGACTTTCACTTCCAGAGGCAACACTCCTTAAGAAGGTTATGACTTGGAGACTAATCGGTATATTCTTCGGAACAGTAACCCTATTTATAATTATTCTAGGCTACCTATTTAACGTTATTTTATAGAGGGATTTGGAGTTTTTAAAAAAGTTGCTTAATTTTAGCTAAGACTAAAACTAACACTTAATAATTTTTTTTATGAACTTCAAGACTATTATTACTTCAGTGGCACTATCGGCTCTAGCCTTTAGTGCCACTGCTGCTGAACCACTATGGCAAGGCAAGGGACGAATTGCAATTAGCTCCGATGGAAATGAGCACGATGACGATGATTGGGCAGCTACGCCCCTTACCCTAGCTCTACTTGCTAGCGAGGGCTTGCAGGATAAGATGGTGCTATATACATATAGCGACCATATCTGGGGAAGCAATATTGAGATTCCCGAGCGTGCAGGAATGACTCCATATGACCATATGCGAGAGAGTGCGCTAGGTGCTAAGGAGCGATTTGGTTTCGATAACTCACAATTTATCTGCGCTGTGGATAATGCCGAGGTGGCAATTAGAGCAATGCGTGACGCTATAAATGCCTCGAGTGAGGAGAATCCACTAATCATTATCGCCGCAGGGCCAATGGAGGTTGTAGGCGAGGCGCTAAATCGTTCTGAGTTCCACAAGCGTAAGTATATCACTGTCCTTAGCCATTCGTGGTGGAACGACAACCACAGTGACCACCCATATATAAAGAATGATGCTGAAAAGCTATGGTGGGATAACCATAGCGGTTGGACCTTTAAGGAGATGCGTGAGGAATTTGAGGGCGCAGATGGAGGAGCAGTCAAATTCGTATCTATAAAGGATCAGAATGGCGGCGAGGGTTATGATGGATTTCAAGCCCATAGAGATCAGTTCGAGTGGCTCTTGAGCTCAGGTGCCCGAGAGAAGAGTGAGTTCGGTGCAGAGGCGTGGGATTGGTTATATGGTAGAATGGCAGTCTGCCCAAAGGGCGATCTGTTTGATCCATCGGATGCAGGTATGGTTATCTACCTACTGCGAGGCATAGAGGAGACAGAGCCATATATGGCACGCGAGATTATGGAGAGAGCAGAGTAGTACTCCTCGAACTATCCATTTAAAGAGTATATTGTTAGAGAGGTAAGGGCTACTATTAGCGCTTGCCTCTCTTCTCTTTCTTAAACTTGAAGTTGCAGAGATCCGCACCACTTCCGATAGTCTTAGTGCGCTGCCAATCTAAATTGTGCATATCACCATAGATATAGTCATCTACTCGACAGTAGATGGTTGCTAGTTCCCCAACTCCGTAGTGATTAAACTCATCGACATAGTAGCATCTATGGCAGTGCCATTCAACTCTCCGTGCGCTCTTCTCTATCCAGCGCATATCGAATCCATCTCGGTAGTTCCTCTTTAGCCCAGTGGTGCACATTTTACCAAATATCCAAGTAAAGTGTGGTAGGTGGCTCAGAGTTCGGAAGAGTGTACGAGCACCCGTTGCACTCTGAATAACCCTCTGTTCAATAAGTTTTAGAGCCTCCTCTACCTCAAAGCCAGACTCTAGCATAACTCTATATGCCGCAATGGTCGGGTAGATGGAGTAGACTTGGTGAAATAGTAGCGATTTACGGCTAAGGTCACTACTGCTCACAATCTCCTTAAACTCCAGATATGTCCTCTCCCTGAGTTCGCTACATTGGAATAGGTAGTAGATTCTGCTGCGTTTGAACCATCTGCGCATCCTCTTTTCGTTCTTACTGTCCATATAACTCTGTATTTTGCTAAAAAAAGACCCGAACTATCGCGGTTCGGGTCATATATCACTGTGAAGTGGCTAATTACAATTTCTCTTTAGGTACCTATCGCACTGCGCTAATCTATCGTAACCGAGCATTATACCTAGTATAAAGTCCTGCTCCACACTCAGGTGGTTCAGTGGTATATTCCCGAAGGAACGCACGACATCAACGCACTGCTTCTCGCCAAAGAAGATATTAAAGTTGCCATTACTAAGCTCTACTACCATATACTCTATATCGCACTTCGAGAGTTTATGCTCTGCAGCCTCACGCTCCACGCACTTCATAGTGTGGAGTACTAGGTGCCTAAGCCCCTTCTTATACTCATAGATATGGTGACATAGAACCTCCATTACTTCATTTGTTAGAATTGAGATGAGATATCTGCTGTCCAATCTGCGATTCTTTGGTCATTTTCGCTGTACGAATCATCGTCAAGTGCTAGACCTACGAACTGACCTCCGACCTCTGCTCTAGAAGCTGAGTGAGAGTATCCGCTAGTAGCAGTTGCACCGATAAGAGTAGCGCCAGCTGCTGTCGCAGCCTCATATAGTTCACCCATACCGTCAACGAATGTGTCTGAGTATGAACCAGAGTCGCCTAGACCAAATAGAGCAACCTTCTTGCCTGCAAGGTTTGCGCCTTGTAGTGCAGATAGAGCACCATCCCAGTCGTCCTGAAGATCACCTAGACCCCAAGTTGAAGTTCCAAGGATAAGATTTTCAGCTGCCTCGAAGTCACTCTGTGAAGCACTCGATACATCTGTAAGTTTAACATTATGAGCGCTAAGTCCATCAGCGATTTGCTGTGCAGCGCTCTCTGTGTTGCCCGTTGAAGAGCCGTAGAAAATTGTTACGTTTGCCATAATTATTTTAGGTTTTTGTTTCGATAACAAATTTATGGTTTATTTAGAGTAGCCACAATTACTAATAGTAGCTATTTTCGGACATTAGCTCTCATAACTTATTGGTATAGATGTAAAAAAGAGGGTCTTTGGCATTACGCCAAAGACCCTCTCTACTAAAAGTATAGGTAAATCTAACTACTAGTTATACCCATCTAGGTTAATCTTTTCTGTTGCGATAGATTGTGTTATAGATGTAGGCTCTAGGTAGTTGTATGTGAATTCATAGCTCTGCTCGCCAAGCAGTTCATTGAACGAGATTACAAATGTCACATCCTGCCCCGGTGTGGTCATAAATTGCTCCACATTAAAGCTGACTGTTCCATACTGAGGCAGCACCATCGGATCTCCATAGGAGTTGTGACGGAACTCTAGATATACCTTACCATCCGTTGGATTCGGGTTCACTGTGCTCTGCACCATATTAATAAAGTGCGAGGCAGTGCCGCCATAGTAGAAGCCGAAGTTTACACTAAGGTATCCACTAGCGAACCAAACGTCGTATGGCTCAACTGGATCGTTGCCAAGCTCCAGTTCATTTTCAGGTGTAAGTGTTACTATATCTTTGGTCAAGATATTGCGAACACCCAGCAGGTTAATGTCATAGAAGTTGTTAGAGCTGCTACCATCTAGTATCTGATACTGCGCAAAGATACGCTGAGTATTCGATAGCGGCATACCTGAGTTATTTTCAATAACGGTAAGAGTTCTACCGCTATCTGTAATAATTTCAGTAGGGTAGCCATCTACGATATTAGGTGTAGCACTGCTAATCCATATCTGCTGAGGGTCGCTACTATCTTCACATGACAGCAGACCAAAGCTCGCTGCGATAACAGCGAGCCTTAGAACTGAATTTTTAGAAAAAATTTTCATCATTTTTTATATAATTTAAGGGTTAATTTCCTGTTTTAGGACCCTTCTTCTTATCTCCTTTACCTTCTCCGTCTTTACGCTTTCCCTTCTCAGCGTTAATCTTATCGTGCATATTGCGCTCTACTTCATAAATTTTTAGTACTTGTTGCGGTGAAAGGAACTTACGGAACTTCTCGTAGTACTCCTCCTTAACCTCTATAGCATCGCTTTGCGACTCAAAGAAGTTCTCGGCTAGTCTATCAATTTCGCTGTCGCTAAGTTCGTTTAACTTCTGTCTCCTTGGGAAGCCAGATGTGTCTCTCTCTGCCATAAGGGCATTGCTGTACTGGGTGTATAGTGCGGTGAATTTTTCAGCAGTCTGGCTACTTAGTTCTAATTCATTAACGATACGCTTTGCACGCATCTCAATAAACTTCTCTGGGCTTAGTCTCTCACCCTTTTGTCTCTTAGTTGTCTCTTGTGCCGATGCGCCTAGTGTTACTAGTAGGCATAGCGTCATAAATATTACTCTTTTCATAGTCTTTTAGTCTTTAAAGTTAGTTATATTTTTCTTAAAATTCAATATCATTTGTTACGTTGTACTCCTCGCTTACAGAGGTGTCAACGGTTGTGAGGGTGAAGTCAAGTGCATCTAGCTCTGCGTCGCTCAGTTCACTTAGGTACTCCTCAAATGAGTACTGCGGTACTTCGACCAGTTGCTGTGCAGGAGTCAAAATTAGTGCCAAAGTTGCCGCCACTGCTGCTGCCGATAGCGATATAGTAGCAAGAATTGCCTTGCGCTTAGGTCTGTATTTTACTGTTGGCTCTATCTGTGATACCTTCGATGCACATCTCTGGGTAACCTCCTCAAAGAAGTTATCTGGTGTGGTGTAGGGCATTCGTTTGCCAACACTATTTAGATCAAAATCCTTCATTATTCTAAAATATTTAACATATACTCCTTTAATTTCTTCTCGGCGTAGTGGTAGTTGCTCTTCAGTGCACCGACCGTAACGCCCGTTATCTCTGCAATCTCACTGTAGCTCATCTCATCGTAGTAGCGTAGTGTAAATGCTAGCCTCTGCTTCTCGGGCAGTGATAGTATCGCTAGTTGGAACTTCGCCTCAATTGAGCTAAAGTCTATTGAACTATCACCCTTGAATATCGATATTAGCTTATCGCTTAACTCTGTGCTCTCAATCTTCCGCTTGCGGAATAGTGCAAAGCACTCATTGCTAGCGATCCTATATATCCACGTTCTAAGCGAACTCTTACCCTGAAAGCTACTGATATTTTTATATACAAGTATAAATGTATCCTGTAGTATATCTTCGGCATCTTGATGGCTTACAACTAGTCGCCTGATATGGTAGTAAAGTCCCTCACGGTAACTCTCCATCAGTAGTCGAAAGCCCTCATTTAGATGCTTGGGGTTATTTATTAACTCTAATATCTTTTGCTCCACGTATTGCTCTATTATTTTCGTTGTCGTTCACATATATAGATAGCACAAGGGGGTAAAAGTTAAATACAGTTCACAAAAAAAAGTTGCATCCCGTTTGAATCAACGAGATGCAACCTTCTAATCTATTGCTTTTTGTGACTATTACATAATCGGAACTAGCTCCCAGTTAAATGTGCCCTTTATAAACTTACGAGAGTGGATATGCTCCCTTCCCTCGCTAAACTCTAGGTAAGTACCGAATGGTGTAAGCGCTCTCTCTACAATTGTGTACTCGACCTCGATAGTGTCGCCAGTAAGCGGTTTAACTGCTAGGATCTTCTCCGGCACTAGTGTACAGGTTGCCACATAGTAGGCATTCTTAGAGTCGGTCTTTTGACGTAGTGACTCAGTGCGTCCGGGAGCTACTAGATCCTCGCCGCTATCGGTAAGGGTAATCTCTACAACTCTGCGCCAAGAGTTCTCAGTACCTACACTTGTGGTGATAAGCCCAGCATCTACTAGCTCGCCATACTTGCTATATATATAGCCATCGGGATCGTCGTAGTTGTCATCGGTTAGAATCTCGCCACCAAGGTATATAGGTGCATAGAACTGATCTTGGAACTCCTCCTCACCTTGAATTGTGCTCAGTGCGTGCTCCGCGGTGAACTCACCCGCACAGCTACTCAGTAGCAGTGAGGTGCTTAGTGCTGTAAGTAGTAGTTTATTTACGCTTTTTACCATTTTTCTTATTCTTTTTAAATTTACGCTCATAGAATTTAACATTGTCCGCCATAGGGCTCTGTGTCGAAGTCTCTGGAAGTGGAGTTAGCTCACGGCTATGGAAATCCACGATGCCCACCATATCGAAATCTAGCTGCTTGCGAGCTAGGTCAGCACGCTTAATCTTTACTCTTACAGTATCGCCAAGTGTAAAGCGTTGACCACTTCTATGGCCAATTACCGAGTAGCTCTCATTGTCGAATGCGTAGAAGTCATCGCTAAGGTCACGGAGAGATACCATCCCCTCGATCTTATTCTCCTCGATCTCTACATATATACCCCAATCGGTAACCCCAGAGATTACGCCATCCCACTCACTGCCTACCTTATCCTCCATAAACTCGACCATCTTATACTTAATCGAGGCTCTCTCGGCCTCAGAGGCTAGAACCTCACGGCCAGAGGCATACTCACACATCTCCTCGTACTTCTCCTCGCTAACCGATGAGCCTCCATCGAGGTATCGAGCCAGTAGACGGTGTACCATCATATCGGGGTAACGGCGAATAGGTGAGGTAAAGTGCGAATAGAAGTCAAATGCAAGGCCATAGTGACCAATATTATGGGTAGAGTAAGATGCCTTTGCCATCGAGCGGATAGCAAGGGTAGATACTAGATTCTCCTCGGCCTTACCCTTAACCTCTTGGAGTATTGAGGTTAGTTGTTTAGCCACTGCGTTACCCTTATTGGCTGTAAGGTGGTAGCCAAAGCGAGTGATAAAGGTCTTGAACTTATCGAATTTCTCCTCATTTGGAGTGTCGTGAATACGATATACGAATGTCTTTGGCTTTCTATCGCCCTTGCGCTTACCTATAAATGTAGCTACGCTACGGTTAGCCTGAAGCATAAACTCCTCGATAAGTTGGTTCGAGAGCTTCATCTCCTTGAAGTAGACGCTCAGTGGTTTGCCATTCTCATCGAGAACGAACTTCGCCTCATCACGCTCAAATCCAATAGAGCCAGCCTTAAAGCGGGCAGCCCTTAGCTTTTGAGCTAGGTGGTTAAGTGTTAGCACCTCATCACGTAGTTTGTGGCCATTGCTTAGCCCCTCCTCGATGATTACTTGAGCATCTTCATATGTAAAGCGGTGGTCAGAGTATATCACCGTACGGCCAAACCACTCGCTGAGAATCTCTGCCTCGTCGGTCATCTCAAATACAGCAGAGAAGCATAACTTCTCCTCGTGAGGACGTAGCGAACATAAGAAATTCGATAGCTTCTCAGGTAGCATCGGCACGGTTCTATCCACAAGGTAGACACTTGTACCACGATTCAACCCCTCAATATCTATTCTGTCACCCTCCTCAACGTAGTGTGTAACATCTGCAATATGTACGCCAATCTCCCAATTGCCGCTCTCTAACTTTCTGATAGATAGCGCATCGTCAAAGTCCTTAGCATCGGCTGGGTCAATGGTGAATGTAGGAATTCCACGCATATCTCTACGCTTAGAGAACTCCTTCTCGTTGAGTCCATTGTCAATCTTCGAGGCTAGCTCTTCGAGCTCCTCGGGGAATGAGTATGGTAGGTCATATTGAGCTAGGATAGAGTGCATTTCGGTATTGTTATCACCGCAATCACCGAGTATATCCAAGACTTGACCAACAGGATTCTTTGAATCCGCAGGCCACTCAATAATCTCTACGAGTACCTTCTGGCCATCCTCGGCACCCATAAGTTTGTCGTAGTGTACAAATATATCACGATTTATAGCCTTAGAGTCGATCTCCACAAAGCCGAAGCGCTCGCTGCGAATCATCCTGCCCACAAACTTACGTTTGCCAGCCTCCACAATCTCAATAACCTCGCCCTCTAGTCTGCCATCACGCCTGCGGCCAATGATGTTAACGAGTACCTTATCGCCGTGCATAGCTCGCATAGTGCGTCTAGCCTCCACGATGATATCCTTTGCGCCAGCAGGAGCATTATCTACCACGATATATGCAATGCCGCTCTGGGTCATATCGACACGCCCTACGGCAGTTTTGATATAGGTCTTTGTTAGCTTATATGAGCCTCGTTTGTCCTCCCTCGGCTCAATCACCCTCTCGGATAGCAGCTCCTCGAGCGCTAAGTCACAGAGTGCACGACTAATCTCAATATCAGCAGTAGCAAGACGACGAATTATCTGCTTAGCATTGAAGCTCAACTCTGGATTTGAGTTGTATATAGTAAAAATTTGGTGTTTTAGTTCACGGCTCACAACTAGGGGAGCGGTTATAGCCTCAAGAGAGATATCCTGCGACTTTGAACGTCTACGCTTCTGCATCGTTAATCTTTGTTTATCATTTAAATATTCACAAAGGTACATATTTTTTGCCAAAGCCACTAGAAATTTCTGTCGATTTTGTCTAATAGTGGTTGTGAGTAATTAAGAGTAGGGTGGTGCTATAAACGACAAGCAGGGCGCCGCTAGGACATCTAGGTCCTAGCGCACACCCTACGTCGTGCTTTTTTAGCAGTTTGCTCCGAGGCTACATAACCTTGTAGGAAGTGGCAACGATCTTTCGCTTTGCCCTATACTCCCTTGGGGTACACTGCTTCTGTGATTTGAACGCTCTGTTGAAGTTCGATATATTCTCAAATCCACTCTTGAAGCAGATTTCAGCAATAGTCTTATCGGTTTCAATCAGTAGCTTAGATGCAATACCAAGTCTGTACTCAATCAGGTAATCAGTAAACGAACGTTTAGTGTGTCGCTTAAAGAAGTGGCTAAATGCCGATGGTGACATCCCTACTAGGTCAGCTACGTCAGCAAGCATAATAGTTGAGTGGATGTTGTTGTTGATATGGGTAAGAACTTTACGAATGCGTCTGTTCTTGGTATTTGTCATCTGGCCTTCGACTTGGTGCAGCGCGATCTGTTCTGATCCCTCTATATTTCCAAGTTCGTGGAGCAGTGATAGATACGCAAGAGTTGCATCAAAATCACTCAGAGTGTTAAGCTCTTCAATCTTTTTTAATACTAACTCGGTGGTCTCCTTCGGGAATCTTACTCCACGTTGTGCTCTTTCGAGCAGAGCCTTTATCGGGCTCATAACTCTACGTGCGAGTATTGTTTCGGGGATAAGTTCGGGGCTGAATTGAATTGTGGTCATTTCAGCATCGTTCTCGTTGGAGTTCCACGAGTGTGGTACGTTTGGTGCGACAAGCACTAATTCGTTTTCGGAAAAAGTGTGTGTTACATCTCCGACAGTTACAGTTCCAGTTGCACATTGAACCATTCTGAGTTCATACTCGGGGTGGTAGTGAAGTGGAATGTCTACTTTTGCTCTAGGGTGAGTTGTAATAACTACAAGATCCTCCTCACCTAGCTGGGTTACTTCTCTAATAATACGCCTAGACATCTTTATATTGGGGGTTAAGTTTCATTACAAATATAGTAAAAAAACACCAATAAAAAAATTTAAAGTGATAAAAAGTATTGAGTTTCAGTACCTTTCGGCAATAGTTGAGGGCGAATAATATAATACTATTTTGAGCAGATTAGATTACCTTGTAACTTAATACTACCATTTTTAACATATTTTCATTTATAGTTTTAAGAATAGTTAATCTATAAATACAACTTCAAAATTTTCTATCTCAATATCTGTATCCAGAGGATATATTGGTCTTTCAAGGCGTTTGTATGGCAGCTCTGTGAGCTCTTGATCTACACCACCTCTAGTGTGTGCCATCATCCAATCAGCACGCATCTCATATAGCTCCTCGGTTAGGTATCCAAGTTTAACTACGATAATATCTGCCTCTCTCGGCTCAAGGTTAAGTCTGTCAAAATCAACCTCGTAATGGAATGGTTTTCGGCTCTTTGTCACAATAACATCCATAGAACCGACCTTGATTACAGCCTGCGGGTTCTTCTTATCATTATTAATTGCCTTAACTCTACCCTCAATTAGTTGAGCAGGGGCATAACGATTATCGACCATAGCGCCTACATAGCCCTTAACCATACCACCTACGCCCACTTCGATGGCTTGCTGCACCACCTCTGGTCCCGGAATAGAGGCATAGATAAGGCGTTTGCCGCCTTTGGCTTTAAACTCTGGGCGAGCCAGTAGTTGCTCTAGAGTCCAAGTTACATCGCCAGCACCACCAGCCGTTGGATTATCGCCCATATCGCTAATAAAGTAAGGGCGCTTGTCGCTCTTTAGGGCAACCTCTAGCACCTCGTTTAGTGTTGCTGTAGGTGCTACAAACTCAAAGTTATCCCTTGCTGCCCAAAAGAGCTCAGCTAGCTCCCTTGCACCACTCTCAACCTCACTCTTATTGTCACCCACAACCATAACTACACCGTGGTTGCGTGGCTCATCTGCCCAAGGGTAGGACATCCAAATTGCTGCATCTGTAACGCCATCTATAGCCTCTATCGGCTCAATTGCCTTGTATAGTGACTTGCCCGGTTCTACTCTCGTTGAGGTCTTCTCGCCCGGCAGTAGGATCGGAACCTTAACCCACGCCTTATACTCAGGAGCGCCAAGGTCATTCTCTAGCCTATATAGTAGATTATCGATAGCACGCTTTCTGCTTATATATCTATCTTCGTGAGGCGACATACGGTACGATGTGATAATATCAGTAGCTTCGGCTAGTCGGTGCGTAACACAGCCGTGAGGGTCCATAGAGGTCGAGATAATTACATCATCGCCCACTAGCGAGCGGATTCTCTGGATATAGTCACCCTCGGGGTCATCTAACCCCTCAACGCTCATAGCACCGTGAATATCTAAGAATAGTCCATCGTATGGCATTCCCTCTTTAAGTAGGGCAAGCGATTCATTAACCAGTGTATCGTAGCAGCCACGAGTTACCATACCGCCCGGAGTTGTCCACGCAAGTAGGGTAGGCACCCACTGAGCTCTACCTCCAAGAGTTGTATCGCTAGTGAAGAATGGATATGAGGCTATAATCTCCTCGCCATACTTTGGGTTGAACATATCGAGTGTTGTGCGTGCAGGCGAGAATGTGCTGCACTCAATGCCGATGCCGACAATTGCAATCTTTGGTTTTTTGCTCTGCTCGGCACACGAACCAAGCCCTAGCGCTAGGAGTGCTAGAAGTAGTAATCTTGTTTTCATAAAGGATAGGTTATCTGTTTTGTTTCAATGATTAACAAATATAACGATTATCCCTTAGAATACCAAACTGATATTTACAACTCTCTCTTTATTCCAATCTTTAGATAGGCCACCACCACAGCGACTATTGGACTTAAGATACAGAAGAATGCAAATGGAGCATAGGAGATAGTTGCTACGCCGAGTATTGCGGCTTGTGTTGCACCACAGGTATTCCACGGAACTAGAACCGATGTCACTGTTCCTCCATCCTCTAGTGTGCGGCTAAGGAGTACTCCTCTGAGCTTTAGTCGCTCATATAGCCCCTTGAACATCCTGCCGGGTATCATAATTGATAGGTATTGGTCGCCTGCCGTTAGGTTAAATAGTAGTGATGTTGAGGCAGTTGCTGCAACTGCACCCCCTGCGCTCTTCACGCTCTTTGTAAATATCCTTACGATACGTTCAAGTAGCCCACCAGCCTCTAACGTTCCGCTATATATCATAGCCATAATTATCAGCCATATAGTGTCTATCATACCCTTCATTCCACGAGTAGATAGTAGGGCATCCACAGAGCTATTGCCCGTCTCTACTGCCGTTGGGCCATACATCGCCTTTGTCACTACATTATATGCTCCAGTGGTGCTCATCGAGCTCTCGCCAGCGAGTGAGGCTATAAGTTCACTCTGGGTGAACACTGCCACGATTGCAGCCGCCACAGCACTTACAAATAGTACGGTTGTAGGTGATATCTTCTTAACGATCATAAATACTACCGATGCAGGGAGTAGAAGCAACCAAGGCGAAATATTATAGTTTGTGGCAATAGTATGCTGTATAGCCTCAACGTCTGACATAGTACCACCACTATCGACACTGAGCGTAATGGCTATAAATATCACAATTGTTGCCGCAAGGGTTGGCAGTGAGGTTTGGAGCATATAGCGAATGTGATCAAAAAGTGGAACCTCGCCAATAGTAGCCGCTAGGGTAGTAGTGTCCGAGAGTGGAGAGATCTTATCGCCAAAGTATGCCCCTGAGACTATCGCCCCAGCTACAATTGCAGGGTTAAAGCCTAGCGCATCGCCAATTCCAATTAGTGCCACCCCGACAGTCGCCACCGTAGACCACGAGCTGCCTACAGCCACCGAAATTATCGAACAGATTATAACCGTTGCAGGCAAGAAGAAGCTCGGGCTAATGATATCTAGTCCGTAGTATATCATCGATGGAATCACACCACTGAGCATCCAAGTGCCACTAAGCATACCAACGATAAGCAGGATGATAATCGCAGGGGTAGATACCGCAACGGAGCGCTGTATCGCCTCAATCGTCTTATCCCAACTCACACCATTATATGCGGTGATACCAAATGCTACGGCCGAGGCAATGAGTAGTGATAGCTGATTACCACCACCAAGTGTATCGCCCGGATTGAGCACAACGTTTAGGGCAATAAGCACAATGAGCACTAGTATAGGAGTTAGCGCCTGAAGTAAATTTGGGGATCTATGAGGTCTTGCCATCGCTTTATTATTTAGTATTTCTTATCACACAAAGATAATAATTTTTGCTGAACCAAATTAGAGAAGTTATATAGATGTCTGACGACTTCCACGGAGGTGGATTCACAAGATACCCGCCAAACTATAATAAAAAGGCAGCCCCACACCCGTGAAGCTGCCCATATAGCT
>CAYJFH010000004.1:0-10627 GCA_964369485.1 uncultured Rikenellaceae bacterium
ATTGGTCTACCTCCCTCTCTATTAAAATAGCCTCTAATACCTTAGAATGCCTTTGCGATACCTACGAAGTCGCTTGCAACTAGTGAAGCGCCACCGATTAGGCCACCATCAACATCCTCTTTAGAGAAGATCTCCTCTGCGTTTGATGGCTTACAGCTACCTCCGTAAAGGATAGGAGTCTTTTCAGCCGCAGCACCGAACTTCTCAGCTAGTACCGAACGGATAAACTTGTGGATATCTTGCGCCTGCTCAGCAGTTGCAGTCTTACCAGTACCGATAGCCCAAACTGGCTCATATGCGATAACAAGGCTCTCGAACTGCTCTGGGGTAAGTGAGAATACTACCTCCTCGATCTGTGCACGACATACAGCCTCCTGTTGGTTAGCCTCTCTCTCCTCTAGCTTCTCGCCGATACAGTAGATAGGAGCCATACCGTTAGCATAGGTTAGAGCTAGTTTCTTAACTAGCTTTTCGCTAGTCTCACCATAGTACTCTCTACGCTCTGAGTGGCCTAGGATAACGTACTTAACACCTAGTGAGCTAAGCATCTCTGCCGAAACCTCACCAGTGTATGCACCGCTAGCCTCATCAGCACAGTTCTGAGCCGCTAGAGCGATACCAGTACCTTCAGCCGCCTTAGCTACACAGCAGATATGCGTAAATGGCACACCCACGATTAGTTCAACCTCCGCCTTTGCCTCGCCCTTAAGCGCTGCTACGCCTTGTAGTAGTTCTACGCCCTGAGCAGGAGTAGTGTTCATCTTCCAGTTACCTGCAACGATTTGTCTTCTCATAGTCTTTTTTTGTTAATTATTTTGAAATTGTGTATCCTGAATTAGTATTCTGTAGCATAAATGACCAGTAGTCGGCAGCCGACTCGATAACTTTGCTAATTGGCTTACCTGCACCGTGGCCAGCATTGGCATCGATACGGATAAGTGTTGGTTTGTCGCACCCTTGAGCAGCTTGAAGTGTAGCTGCAAACTTAAAGCTATGGGCAGGGACAACTCTGTCGTCGTGGTCTGCGGTCATAACCATAGTTGCAGGGTAGCAAGTGCCCTTGTGGATATTGTGTAGTGGCGAGTACTTGATTAGGTAGTCGAAGTCCTCCTTAACGTCAGCCGAACCATACTCTACAACCCATCCCCAGCCGATAGTAAACTTATGGTAGCGTAGCATATCTAGTACGCCAACCTGAGGGAATGCAACTGAGAATAGGTCTGGACGCTGAGTTAGGCAAGCGCCAACTAGCAGGCCACCATTCGAACCGCCTGAGATAGCTAGCTTCTCGGTCGATGTGTACTTCTCCTCGATTAGGTACTCAGCAGCAGCGATAAAGTCATCGAATACATTCTGCTTATTTTCGAGCATACCGCCCTTGTGCCACTCTTCGCCATACTCTCCACCACCTCTAAGGTTAGCAAGCGCGTAGATACCGCCCTGCTCTAGTAGTAGGATATTCGATGGTGAGAACGAAGGAGTAAGAGAGATGTTAAATCCACCATAAGCATATAGTAGCGTTGGTGCATTGCCATTGCGCTCTAGCCCCTTCTTATATACTAGGAACATAGGAACCTTTGTGCCGTCTTTACTTGGGTAGAATACCTGCTCTACTGTGTACTTTGTAACGTCGAAGTTAACCTCAGTTTGGCGATATAGTGTGCTCTCGCCGCCCTCGATATCATATTGGTAGTAGGTTGGAGGCACGTTGAACGATGTGAAGCTATAGAAAATAGTCTGGTCATCCTTCTTGCCTGAGAATCCACCAGCAGTACCGATACCCGGAAGGTCAATCTTACGGATTAGCTTACCATCCCAGTTATATTGAGTCACTTGAGTTGAGGCATCAACTAGGTGGCCTACGAATAGTGCATCCTCGCCAGCAGTCGATACCCACTGAAGTAGGTCGTCGCTCTGAGGTACAACTACCCTTTGGGCTAGCTCCTTAGACTCTAGATCAACCTCTATAAGGCGGAAGTTAGGAGCGCCATCATTTGTTAGTACTAGTAGCTTATCGTCACGGCAATCTACAACTGAGTAGTCATACTTAAAGCCCTCGAATAGAACCTTGAAAGGCTCTTTGCTACCTACCTCTTTGTATAGAAGTTCAGTACCGTGTGTACCCTCAGATGCAGTGACAAATAGCCACTCGTTATCGTCACTCACCGAACCGGTGAAGTAGCGTAGTGGGTGCTCTTTGTCTTCGTAGATAAGTTTATCCTCGCTCTGAGTAGTGCCTAGTTTGTGGAAGTATACCTTTTGGTACTCATTCTTTGCACTTAGTGCCGAACCTGTTGGCTCATCGTAGCGGCTATAGTAGAAGCCATCTTCGCCCCAAGCTGCACCGCTAAACTTAACCCACTTCACTAGATCTGGAAGTAGTTTTTTACTCTCAACTTCCATAACTTGGATCTGAACCCAGTCTGAGCCCGATGCCGATGTAGTGTATGCCATATACTCATCGTCTTGCGAGAAGCTAATGCCGCCTAGTGCAACGGTACCATCCTGGCTAAGTGTATTTGGATCTAGGAATACCTCAGGTGTTCCGTCTAGTCCCTTTTGGAAGTATAGAACGCTTTGGTTCTGAAGTCCGTCATTGCGGAAGAAGAAGTAGTAGTCACCTTGGCGGAATGGAGCTCCCTCCTTAGGGTAGTTATAGAGCTCAGTGAGGCGATTCTCGATCTCTTTGCGGAATGGAATATGCGATAGGTAGTCTTGTGTTACCTTATTTTGGGCAGAAACCCAGTGGGCAGTCTCCTCGCTGCGGTCGTCCTCCAACCAGCGGAAAGGGTCTGCAATCATAGTTCCGTGGTAGTCCTCTACAACGGTTGAGTCATAACGAGTCGCAGGATACTCTGCAACAACTATCTCAGGGGTGCTTTGACCACCACATGCAAAAAGTAGTGAAGTCATGGGTAAAAGAAGTAATTTTTTCATTATATTTGTATTAAAGGGTGAAGGTTAGTTAATCTTAAATCGTTAAAAAATTTCAGTTATGGAAATTATCGTAATCAAGCGCTACAACTCTCCAGTGAGAGCACAGATAGCGGCCTCTTATCTTAGGGATAATGATATAGAGTGCGAAGTTAATGGTGATAATCTTGCCAGTGTTTTGCCACTTTCCGGGGAGCAGGTAACTGTCTCTGTTCGCCAGAGCGATGCAGAGCGTGCTCGTGAGCTACTCCGTGAGCCTGAATTCTCTGAAGAGGGCGAAGATGAGTAGTAATCTCTAGGAAGTTGTTATCTACTATAAAAAAGTAGCACTAGAATCAGCTCCACTTTGAAAATTAGTGTGGGGGAGAGTCTATAAAAGCGTAGCCTATAGACTACCTTTAAACTCCACCCCACGCTACTCTCACTTCACTCTACTGTAGAGTTAAATAGTATCTCTGTTAAGTCAATAAGATTGACTATACAGTCATAATATCCTTCTCCTTAGCTACGATAAGTTCGTCAATCTTCTTAGAGATAGTATCTACCATCTTCTGAGCCTCTGTCTCGCCATCTTTAGCTACGTCCTCAGGTAGGCCTTCAGCCTTGATAGCCTTCTTGATAGCGTCGATAGCCTCACGGCGAACGTTACGAAGTTGGATTCTTGCACTCTCGGCATCAGCCTTGATCTGCTTAACTAGCTCTTTACGGCGCTCTTCTGTAAGCGGTGGAACATTTAGGCGGATCTGCTCGCCATTGTTCGAAGGTGCCATACCTAGGTTGGCGTTGATAATACCCTTTTCGATAGCGCCAATAACGTTCTTATCCCAAGGTTGGATAAGGATAGTCTTAGCATCTGGAACAGTAACACTCGCCACGCCACTAAGTGGCATAGTCTGTCCATAGCTCTCAACCATAACACTATTTAGCATTGTGGTCGATGCTTTGCCTGCTCTAACGTTTGACATTGCTACCTCGAAGTGCTCGAGTGCCTTCTGCATCTTAGGTGCTGCTGCATCAAGAATTGCTCTCTTTGTTCCCATTTCTTTAGTTTTTATATTATTTTTTTTATTAAAATTTATCTTACAATTGTGCCGATATCCTCGCCCTCGATAACCCTCTTTAGGTTACCCACGGTGTCCATATCGAATACCATAATCGGTAGCTCATTCTCCATACACATAGTAAAGGCAGTAAGGTCCATAACCTTTAGGCGCTTCTCGATAACCTCGCCAAATGAGATGCTGTCGAACTTAGTCGCGCTCTTATCCTTCTCAGGGTCAGCAGTGTATATGCCATCTACCCTAGTGCCCTTAAGCAGTACATCTGCCTCGATCTCAACACCACGTAGTGCCGATGCAGTATCGGTAGTAAAGAATGGATTACCAGTACCCCCAGCAATGATAACTACCTCACCCCTCTCGAAGCACTCTAGTGCCTTTGCCTTGCTATATATCTCGCCTACTGGCGCCATATTAATCGAAGTTAGAACCCTCGAGCGGCATCCAACGCTCTCAAGCGCAGCACATAGTCCAACTGAGTTAATGACAGTTGCAAGCATACCCATCTGGTCGCCCTTAACTCTATCGACACCCTTACCAACGCCACTAAGGCCACGGAAGATGTTGCCTCCGCCAATAACTATACCGATCTGAACACTGCTGCTCTTTACCACCTCTGCAATCTGTTGTGCATAGCTTGCAAATTTCTCGGCATTAATACCATTTCCGCTGCCCGAACCTAGCGATTCGCCGCTGAGTTTTAGTAGTACTCTGTTAAATTTCATATTCTTTTGCGTAGTTTTTGCTTTAGTTAATCTACCTATAGGAGCTAAGTTAACTCATTTTACACTAATAATCAAAATATTATCGCTTTTTGCGTTATAAGTGTTAAATTAGAGTGCTAAGATACAATATTTTTTCAACACTTTGTGTATCTTTGCGTCTGTAAACTATGAAAAAAATAGAGCAGAGTAAATATCTAAGTAGAGTAAATAGTGTTAAGGAGCTTCGAGAGCTAACTCTCGAGGAGCTTCCGCTATATTGTGCCGAACTCAGAGAGTTTATCATTGAGAGTGTTGCACAGAACCCGGGTCACCTAGGTTCTTCGCTCGGTGCCCTTGAGCTTACAGTTGCTCTTCACTACGTCTACGATACTCCCCACGATAGGTTAGTGTGGGATGTAGGCCACCAAGCCTATGCACATAAGATTATTACTGGCCGTAGGGATCTATTCCACACCAACAGAAAGATGGGTGGAATTAGTGGATTTCCTAAGCGCTCGGAGAGTGAGTTCGACCACTTTGGTGGTGGCCATGCCTCGGTCTCGATTAGTGCAGCGGTGGGTATGGCGGCTGCCTCTAAGATTAAGGGCGAAGAGCGTAGAGTTGTGGCAGTTATCGGCGATGGTTCGCTTACTGGCGGACTTGCATTCGAGGGGCTAAATAATGCCAGAGAGCACGATATGCTAGTTATACTAAACGATAATAATATATCGATCGACCCTAATGTTGGGGCGCTGAGTAGCTACCTCACTCGCCTTACTATGTCGAGAAACTATAATAGGGTAAAGGAGGGTGCGTGGAGGTTCTTCGGATTCTGGCCAGCACTTCGCAACTTTATCAGAAAGATTGGAAATGGCGCAAAGTCATTCTTCTTTAAGAGTAGTAACCTATTTGAATCTCTGGGCTTTAGGTACTTTGGTCCAGTAGATGGCAACGATGTAAAGTCATTGGTTCTAAGGCTTCGTGATCTAAAGCAAATCAAAGGCGCAAAGCTACTACATATAATTACTACAAAGGGTAAGGGCTACGATATTGCCGAGAAGGAGCAGACCAAGTGGCACGCCCCGGGTAGATTCAACCCACTAACGGGCGAGAAGGAGCCTGCCTCAGATAGCCTACGCTACCAAGATATATTTGGGGAGACGCTCTGTGAACTTATGGATAGTAACGAGCGTATTGTGGGTATTACCCCTGCGATGCCTAGTGGATGCTCGATGAATATAGCTATGGAGCGCTACCCAACACGTACATTCGATGTCGGTATTGCCGAGGGGCACGCCGTTACATTCTCCGGTGGGCTTGCAACGGAAGGGATGGTGCCATTCTGTAATATCTACTCATCATTTGCTCAACGCTCAATAGATAATATCGTCCACGACGTGATTCTCCAAGGCGTAGATGTGGTTCTATGTCTCGATAGGGCGGGGCTCGTTGGCGAGGATGGGGCTACACACCACGGACTATTCGATATAGCAATGCTAAGGAGCATTCCCAATATTATTATCTCGGCTCCAAGTAGTGCCGAGGAGCTAAGGAATCTGATGTACACTGCATCGAAGGGTGGCTATGGTAGTTGCTTTGTGATTCGCTACCCGAGGGGTGGAGCATTTAATCGTAAGGTGCTTGGCAGTGAACTACAGGCAGTTGAGATTGGTAGTTCAAGGCTAGTGAGGAGTGGGCAGAGTGGTGTTGCGATACTCTCAGTTGGTACAACTCTAGGGATCGCCTCAGAGGCGGCCGAGGAGTTAGATGCAACCCACGTAGATATGAGATTTATCAAACCACTCGATAGCGAGATGTTAGAAAGCGTGGCAAAGAGCCACCAGCGAGTTGTAGTGGTAGAGGATGGTTCGAAGAGTGGTGGAGCGGCATCGGCAGTCCTAGAGTTCTATGCTCAGAGGGGTGTAGATATCGAGGTTCTAAGCCTAGGAGTTCCTGATCGTATCGTTGAGCAGGGCTCACTGAGCGAACTATATGAGCACGTTGGACTAACTGCAAAGAGTATTGTAGATGTAGCAACCACTACCGTAGATAATAAGAGTTAAAGAAAGAGCGTTACAAAGATTAATGGCAATTAAGAGCATAAAGATATCACTTAACCTGCTACTGCTACTTATAGTAGCGGGGGCGGTACAGTCGTGCGATAACTTTAGCCTCTATAATGAAGATAGTAGCGCAGTGGTTGCAACTGTTGGCGAGGAGTCGCTCACCGAGGCGATGCTTATAGATATGTATAGCGCCGACATTGTCGATGATACCACCACGCTCCGTAGCGATGCAATTAATAGATGGGTGATCTCTGAACTTAAGAAGATTACTGCGCAGAGTGCTCTTGAGAGTGGGTCGATTAGTAGTGTAGATATTGATAGGATGGTGGAGAGCTATAGAGAGTCGCTCCTTATCCACTCGCTAGAGGCTCAGTACCTCCAAGAGAACCTCGACACTACATTTACCGCAGCTCAGATCAAGGAGTACTACAATGCTAACCCTAGTGCATTTCGCCTAGCGGGGCCGCTGGTCAGGGCTATCGTTGTGAGGCTACCCGAGGGATTGCGTCAGAGTAAGAGCCTAAGTGATAGATTCCTAGAGGGTGACGAGGAGCAGCTACTAGAGTTTATAGATATATGTGCGAAGAATGACTATAAGGTAGTTGACCTTAGGGGTAGTTGGGTGGAGTTTAGTACTGTTCTAGGCCATATACCATTCCGCCGTACCGCCTTCGACGACTTCCTGAAGATGAACAGAACATATGAGGTGACCGACGAGGAGTATAAGTACTTGCTTCGTATTGAGGGCTACCTACCGACGGGCTCGCAGTCGCCAATTGAGCGCGAAACCGAGACGATAAAGAAGATATTAAAGAATAGACGCAGGGCAGACGCAGTAAAGCAACTAGATGATTCACTACTTCGTAGTGCTACTGAGTCTCAACTAGTTATTATAGATCAAGGAGTAAATAAAGAATAATATATAATAGATGAAACTAACAGTTCGTAACCTAATTTTAGGTCTAATGCTACTTGGGGGAGTGGCGCAACTCAGAGCTCAACAGAGTGCAGATACAGTAAATAGAGGGCCAATCCTAGAGCAACTATCTAAGGGCGTACTTGCAGATGAGGTGATTGCAATTGTGGGGAATACTCCGATTCTATACTCTGATGTAGAGAATACAGCTAGTAGAATCCTAGAGGATCGAAAGGCTAAGGGCTCGCTATCTGAACTTACACCTAAGGAGGAGGCACTCCAAATGCTACTAAATCAGAGGCTACTATCTACCTGTGCAGTCCTTGACTCGCTAGATAAGGATATGATGCCACTAGATGAGGAGGTTGAGGCTCAGGTAGCCGCAATGGCAAAGGATGCTGGCGGTATTCGTGAGCTTGAGGCTAAGATGGGTAAGCCTATCTATCAAATAAAGGCTGACCTACTACTAGATGTTAGACAATCTCATCTAGCCACTTTGATGCAGCAGAATGTTGTGATGGGTGTTAATGTGGAGTATGCAGAGGTAGCGCAATTTGTGGATACTATTCCACAGGAGAGCCTTGATATGATCCCTGCGCAGTACTCATACTCGCAGATTATCCAGTCGCCACCAAAGACCGATGAAAGGAAGTATGCAGTGCGTGAGCGACTACTAGAGTTCCGTCGCAGAATCCTTGCAGGCGAGGTTAGCCTAGGTGTACTTGCACGACTATACTCTATGGACCTTGGTTCGGCATCGAACCGTGGTGAGATGGGGCCAATGCCTATCACCCAATTCGTAGGACCATTTGCCGAGACCGTTGAGACACTTAAACCGGGCGAGATTAGCGAAATTGTGGAGACTGAGTATGGATTCCACATTATCGAGCTTATCTCTATTACTGATGACGAGATACCAAGAGCGCACCTTCGCCATATCCTACTAAAGCCAGAGTTTACAGTGGAGGAGAGCAAGAATGTATCTAAACTACTCGATAGTATCGCCGTTGAGGTGCGTGAGGGTCGACTAGACTTCGCTAAGGCTGCTATGGAGTACTCGGATGACGATATGTCTAAGCAGAATGGCGGTAAGGCATTCAACAAAGCGCTATATGATATGACTGGTGATATCCGTATGGCATCTACTCGCTTTATGGCCGAAGACCTTAGAGCAGATGCGAGATATATCACAACGCTAAAGGTTGGCGAGGTCTCTCAGCCATACCAGAGTATGAACGATAAGGGCGACTTGGTAATGAAGATCGTTCGCCTAGATGAGATCCTACCTGCGCACTACGCTAACGTGGTGGATGATTATGACCTTCTTGCAAAGTCGGCAGTTCAATTCAAGCAGGCAGAGGCACTAAATAAGTGGATAGATAGTAGTATCGAGAGGGTATATGTAGAGCTAAGCCCAGAGTATTGGAGCTATAATCTAGGTAGCGATGAGTGGGTTGAGGCAGCTAAGCGCTCAGTAGAGCACAGGAACCTAAATGTACACTTCCCTAGCTACGAGGAGATTGAACAAGCTGTTATTGAGCGTGCAGCTCGTATTGCTGCCGATCGTGAGGCTGCCGAGGCTGCGGGAATGGAGTTCGTAGAGGGTGGCGAAACTAAGAAGAAGGATGGCCAAGTGGTCCTTGATGATATTGAGGTTCAGAAGCGCAAGGAGGCCGAAGAGGAGGCTTCAAAGCGTAAGATGCAGCAAGAGAGAGGCAAGGGATATGGCAGTGAAGGCCGTAGATATATGTATTAATCAGACCTTTTGAATATAAGCGGAATGCTAAGGAGAGTAAAGAGAAGAGCACTAATGATATGGGTAGCACTTATTGGCTACCTTACCCTTGCTGTGGGGCAGAGTACAACATTTAGCCCAACTCTTCAGAGTACTGCTAAAGAGCCTCAGAGCCCACCAGTGGAGCAGAGTGAGCCGCCTAGGGGTGGTGCCGTGGAGGAGGAGACCGAAGAGAAGAGCGCACTTGTAGACTACGAGGCGGATCTGATGGTTAACCGTGGTGATGGCATTACTCGACTTGTAAATAACGTTATATTCCACCACAATGGAACTATTATTGAGTGTGACTCGGCATTCCAGTACCCTGACGATAGGATGGAGTTCTTCGGTAATGTAATTATCGAGAAGGATTCAGCTCTAATCTATGGCGATAGGGTATTCTATAATGGAAATACAAATATTGCCGATGTCTACGCCCCGATTGTAAAGATGATGCGTGGAGGAGCGACCCTCTATAGCTATAACTTACAGTTCGATACCGAGACCTCTGTGGGTACATTCCATAGCGGTGGTGTGCTGAACCACGAGGGCAACGATATGGAGTCCGATAGAGGCTACTTCGATGCCGATAATAACTACGTAAAGTTCGTTGACTCGGTAGTTGTCGAGAATGAGGACTACCTAATTAAGACCGATAGCCTAGGCTTTGATATTAATAGCGAGAGGCTCGATTTTCTGACACTTTCACATATTTGGAGCTCTGAGGGTGCATTCCTTATGGCAAGGAGGGGCAACTACTTCTCTACTACTAAGAGCTATCTATTCACCTCCGATGCCTATGTAATGACCGATGATAATGAACTTTGGTCAGATACTATGCGCTACTACACTGAGGTAAAGCAGGCGTATATGTTCTCTAATGTTCAGATATTGGATACAGCTAATGCAACCCTTGCATTTAGCGACTGGGCATTCTATGATGATAGCACTGAGCGAGCGGCACTTAGCAAGATGCCATCGCTACGCTCGTGGGAGCAGAGTGATACTAGCTATATGCGTGCCGATACTATCCTTATGGAGACACTATTCCCGGAGAGGGAGGTGAGCGATACCACCTCAGAGGGCTTTGAGCCATCGGATGTGGTGGATCACCACCGCAACTCGGCAACCCCGACCCACCGCGATACACTAAACCAGATAGATAGCCTAATGCC
>CAYJFH010000004.1:10727-21183 GCA_964369485.1 uncultured Rikenellaceae bacterium
GCAATGGATACTATGGCCATAGGTGACTCACCTATTGTCGATTCGCTACCAATGGTAGATTCACTGCCTATCTCTGACTCGCTGCCAATATCTGATTCGCTATCAGTGGCGGATTCAGTAGTTGTCGAGGAGCCAAAGACTCCAAGGCTAATTAGAGCATTCCACAATGCTAGGACTTGGAGTGAGGATAATCAGAGCCGTAGCGACTCGATCGTTGCATATACCGCCGACTCAACTGTATCGCTATTCGGTAGTCCAGTGCTATGGAGTCAAGGAAATCAGATCACTGCACAACAGCAGATAGATGTCTATACCAAGAACGAGGAGCTAGATTGGGCAGACCTTATCGGTGAGCCATTTGTAGCCCAGCAACTATTCGTGGGCGATACGCTGCAGTTCAACCAAGCCTCGGGGCGTGAACTCCAGGCATACTTCACCAATAATGAGATAGACTATACCTATATGTCGGGTAATGTGCAGAATATCTACTATATGGTCAATGATGGCTATGTAGATGCACTTGTGGCAATTGAGTGTTCGGCACTAACGATGAACTTTGAGAATCGAGAGCCAACTAAGATGCTATGGCAGGGTAAGGGCTCAGGGCCGATATACCCAATAGATATGATTCCAGACGATCAGCCGAGGTTCCTACCGGGATTCACGTGGAAGGACTCTATTAGACCTAGGAGTAAGTGGGAGATATCTAACCGTATCGCTCGCCCATCTCTAAGGGCTGAGGCTAGTGGATACACTAAGCCTAGCTTTAAGATTACTGCGGTGATGGATAGGCGTAAGCAGGAGCTACTTAAGAGTGGGGGATGGAGAGATAGGGTAGAGGTGCCGAAGGTAACCCCAGAGTACTTTACCCAGAGGGATAGTCAACTTCTATTCTAACTTTATCTTTTGGGAAACCATGGCAACAGAGTGTGTAGTTGTAGGTAGAGGAGCTATTGGGGCTATATATTGTAGCGCACTAAGTAGTGCGCAAGGTGTAGAGCTTCGAGTTGTGGCCGATAGCCAAAGGGTGCAGAGGTATAGTGAGGAGCCACTTATATTTAATAGAGAGCGACTCGATACTCTAAAATACACTACCCCAAAGAGTGGCGATAGAGCGGCCGATATTATTATTATCACCACAAAGTGGAGCGGACTACAGCAGGCCATAGAGCTTATTAGACCTATCGTCTCTGAAAACACACTAATACTCCCGCTACTAAATGGTATTATGCCATATCAGAGGTGTGTCGAAGAATTTGGTAGCCATAGGGTACTTAGAGGATTCTTTATCGGTACTACTGCTATTCGTAGCGGTGCAGAGGTTACCCAATCGGGGAGGTATAGAACCGTTATTGAGCCAAATAGAGTGATAGAGGAGCTATTTACGAGCAGTAATATAAAGTATAGAGTTGAGCCAGATATGGAGCGTGAGCAGTGGCAAAAGCTCGTTATAAATATAGGACTAAACCAAAGCACAGCGCAGTATGGCGGACTGAGCTATGGGGAGTTAATGGCATCGGAGCAGCACTTGGGGCTATGTAGAGCACTAATGGATGAGGCAGCAATGGTGGCAGGTATGCTAGGGATTGAGCGTGCCGAGGAGTTAGCCCCAAAGGCTATGGAGCTACTTCTTACCCTATCTGCCGAGGACTATAGCTCAATGGCGCAAGATGTAAGGGCTGGCAGAGAGACCGAATGGGAGATATTCGGGGGTTATATCCTAGCTCTTGCCGAGGAGCTAGCGTTAGAGTTGCCAGTACATAGCGCATATCGAATAGAGAATAATTTTTAGCAAAAACGAAATAGTAATGAGAGTAGTAGTAGGGATTTCAGGAGGGGTAGATAGTTCAGTAGCAGCGTATCTACTCAAGGAGGCTGGCCACGATGTGGTAGGGCTCTTTATGCGAAATTGGCACGATACAACGGGAACTCTAGCGGGCGACTGTCCGTGGGAGGACGATAGGCTATTTGCACGCCTCACGGCGCAGAAGCTAGGTATCGAATTTCACGAGATTGACCTAAGTGAGGAGTATAGAGCCAGAGTAGTTGAGTATATGTTCTCAGAGTATGAGAAGGGACGCACGCCCAACCCTGATGTGCTATGTAACAGGGAGATAAAGTTCGATGTATTTCTTAAAAAGGCTATAGAGCTAGGGGCAGAGAAGGTTGCAACGGGGCACTACTGTAGAGTGTCGGAGCAAGATGGCAGCTTTAAGTTACTCGCAGGGCTAGATCGAGGTAAGGATCAGAGCTACTTCCTGTGTCAGTTGAACCAAGAGCAGTTAAGCTATGCGCTATTCCCAATCGGAGAGCTTCAGAAGTCCGAGGTGCGTGATATTGCAGCAGCTCAAGGCCTCGCAACTGCCACCCGTAAGGATTCCCAAGGTATCTGCTTTGTGGGTAAGGTAGACCTACCGGTATTCCTTCAGCAGAAGTTAAAGGCTATAAAGGGAGATATTGTAGAGGTTCCACGTGATGCCCAGATATATAGCTATGAGCAGTCACTGTATGAACCATATAGCTATAGCCCAGAGATGGGTGTAAAGGTAGGTGAGCATAATGGAGCACACTTCTATACTATCGGTCAGCGTAAGGGTCTAGGGATCGGTGGCCACGTCGAACCGCTATTCGTTATTGCCATAGATGTTGAGCAAAATATAGTATATGTGGGCGAGGGCGATAGCCATCCGGGACTATATCGCAAAGGGCTATATATGCGCCCAGAGGAGGTGCACTTCCTCAATCCAGAGTGCAGAGCCGAGGGTAGGTATGACGTTAGAATTCGCTACCGACAACCGCTCCAAGGGGCAACGCTTGAACTCAGAGAAGATGGTGGATATATACTATTTGATGAGCCTCAGAGGGGGATTACTGCTGGTCAATTTGCGGCGTGGTACTCGAGCGATGACCTTGTGGGCTCGGGGGTAATTAATAGTTAGATTATGAAGAGATTACTACTTATAGTGCTCCTAGGGGTACTACATACATTTGGCTTTGGTCAAACAATTGAGTTCGACTCAAAGACCTGTGACTTTGGCACTATCGAGGAGGATGGCGGCACTGTGACCCATACATTCCGCTACACTAACAAGGGCTCAAAGCCATTTGTTATCACCGATGCGGCCTCGTCGTGTGGCTGTACAACGCCCGAGTACTCACCCGAACCTACGCTAAGGGGCAAGAGCGGTGAGGTTACAGTTACATTCGACCCTGAGGGTCGCCCGGGACGAAACTCAAAGCAAGTTATACTAAAGACAACCGAGGGGACTATTATCCTTAGAGTCCTAGCAGTTGTAAATCCACGGGAGCGCACCCTAGAGGAGCGATTCCCATTCTCAATCGGGGGCAATGCCAGAATAGATAGATTTGCCGCCACAGCACTTAGAGTACCGATTGGAGGCGAGTTGATAGTAGGTATAGAGGTAGCGAACGGTAGTACACTTACTCCGATAAGCGTAGGTGCAGATAATAGCTCTATGCCAGAGGGTGTGAAGTTAATCTCCAAAGATGGAGTTATCCTGCCTCGGGAGTCAAAGGTGTTGGAATTTAGCATAAGTGGTGATAGCTATGGCGAATTTCTCCATACGCTATACCTAACGGTGGGTGGCACAAAGAGGGATGAGAAGATCTCGATAGCAGGTGTGGTTGTAGATAACTTCTCCTCGCTATCTGACGACCAACTAATGCGTATGCCTAAAGCAAAGCTCGATAAACAGTACTTCCGATTAGAGAGCCTAGAGGTAGGTGGTAGCGAAGAGTTTGAATTTACAGTAAGTAACCAAGGCCATACAGACCTGCTAATTAGAGCCGTTGAGAGCTCCTCTACTATCGAAGTAGAGGCGACAGAAGACTCTATCCCTGCGGGGGAGAGTATGACCCTAAGGGCGAAGTATAACGCTACTCAGGGTGGATATGACTCGGCTTGGGTGCGACTAATTCTGAATGATCCGCGCCTACCGGTATTGGAGGTAAAGGTTGTCGTTGAGGTTCAGTAGACCTTAGGAAAGGCTGCTCTTCGGTGCACGATTCGCCACAAATAGACCACAAATAGATATTAGAATACCTGTAATCTTTATCCAACCGAGATTCTCCTCGAGGATAAAGTAGCTGGCTATTGCCGTCATGCCGGGCATAAGGTTGATATAGAGTGTTGTAGTGGTTGCCCCTAGCGCACGAATGCCTTCGGCATTGAAGAAGTAGGCAACTCCAGAGCATAAGACCCCGAGCATAATCACGGGATATACCCAGCCGAACTCAAAGCTCAGTGAGGCTATACCCCCAAAGTCAAATATCAGAGTGAGTGGTAGTAGAAAGAATATCGCAATGATATTTATATATGCAATGATAGTGACGCTATTGAACTTCTTTGCTAGGCGCTGCATCATAATGATATAGACCACAGCAGAGAATACAGCTCCCAGTAGTAGTAGAATTCCTGAGAGTTGCCCCGATAGCGCCTCTACGCCATCACTAAGGGTCACAATCACTACCCCCGAGAAGCTAACGAGTAACCCTATCCACGAGTATATGCTCACCCTCTCACGATTTACAGCAAAGGCGGCAAAGGGCGTAAAGACTGGAATAAGTCCAATAATTAGGCAGGCAAGTGTTGGGCTTACTAGCGATAGCCCTCCATTCTCGAATATAAAGTAACCGACGGGTTGCGCCATCGATAGGGCGACCATCCATATAAGGTCTTTGCCTCTCACTCTCTGTAATTTAGCCTTTAGTAGCGCCACGGAACATAGCACCACAGTGGCGATAATCACCCTAAAGAGTATAAGAGTTATGGGGTGTAGGTAGTCAAGTGCCTGCTTGCTCCATATAAACGAAAGGGAGAAGAGGAGGTAGCATAGTAGCACTTCAATGTGGTAGATTAGCTTGGTTGGTCTCATGGGGGTTCACTATAATAGGTGGGTAAAGTTGCATAAAGTAACGACAAATTTAGGTAAAATCCCAAAAAAATCGCTACCTTTGCACCTTAAAATGGGTGTTTTAATAGATGATTGGAGGTAAAATAGTACATTTTTTTGAGAAGATGCCTTCTTTGATGGCTCTTGTGGTGCTGTGCACAACTCTCTGTGGTGTAGTGGCAGCGCAACCTGCACAGTACACCAACGATAAGTTGTATCGTGCTGCAGTCGACACTATCCAATCCTCAGATGGCGGCTATGTAGTGACCTTTTCCGATAATACGTGGAATTACTACAATCCGCAACTCGAATCTATCGAGAATATGGATATCTATAAGGAAAATTGGAGCACTAGCTCGCTATTTGCATACCCAAATGTCTCACTCTCTGATCTACCAGAGGTTCTAGAGATTAAACTAGTTGATAATTTAGGTGAATTTGCTGTGCCATTTAAGGGTAGAGTAATCTCTAAGTATGGTCCACGTAGGGGGCGTAACCACAACGGTATCGATGTGCCGCTAGATAGGGGTGAACCTATCCTCTCGGCATTCGATGGCAAGGTGCGCTTTGCACGTTGGAACTCTGGTGGCTTTGGCTACCTAATTATCATCCGCCATACCAATGGGCTGGAGAGCTACTCGGCTCACCTCTCAAGGCTTAATGTCAAGGCAGGAGATATAGTAAGGGCAGGACAGATTATCGGCTATGGTGGCAACACGGGGCGAAGTTCAGGGCCTCACCTCCACTACGAACTCAGATATAAGGACCACGCATTCGACCCTGAGCGCATTATCGACTTTGAGAGTGGAACTATTCGATATACAAATTTTGCTCTGGAGAAGAGCTTCTTTAATATTCGCAGTCGTGCCTCAGAGACCCTCGACGAGGATGATGTTGAGATAGCAACAGCTAGCGAGCTGCTAGCCACTGCCGATGATATTGCACGAGGAGTGCAGGAAGAGGCAGTAAGACAGGCGGCAACATACCATACAATCAAGAGTGGAGATGTGCTTAGTCGGATTGCAGAGAGATATGGCGTAACAGTCTCTAAGATATGCGAACTCAACGGTATTACAAGAACCACAACACTTAAACTAGGACGAAAACTAAGAATTAAATAGATGATAACACTTTTTAGCAAGGGTACTACCCTCTATGCAGTACAGAGCGAAGGCGCAATTGCGCAAGGCGATCTAGAAAAACTATCTTGGCTCCTCTCTGGGGCAACTCTTTGTGAGGGCTCAGAGCGTGACGAGCTTGCGAGCAAAGCCTATATCGGGCCTCGCCGTGAGATGATCACTCCTTGGAGTACTAACGCTGTTGAGATTACTCAAAACTCTGGTATCTCAGGGATTGAGCGTATCGAAGAGTTTGTAGTGGACAATGGTCAGAACTTCGACAAGATGCTACTACGCCAGTATGCAGGTATCGACGACACTGTCTTTACAATTACTAAGACGCCAGATCCTATTGTATATATCGAGGATATCGAGAGCTACAACGAGGAGCAGGGTCTAGCACTTGTTGAGGCTGAGATCGAGTACCTGAAGGGAGTAGCGAAGAAGCTAGGTAGAAGCCTTACCGATAGTGAGGTATTTGGATTCTCGCAGGTTAACTCTGAGCACTGTCGCCACAAGATCTTCAACGGTCAATTCGTAATCGATGGTGAGGCGAAGGAGGATACTCTATTCAAGCTAATTAGAAAGACAACTGAGAACCACAACGGCGCAGTTGTATCGGCATATAAGGATAACTGTGCATTCCTTCAGGGTTCAGTTGTTGAGCAGTTTGCTCCAGCTACTCACGATGGTCCAGATGAGTTCGTAACCGAGGACTTCGAGAGCGTTATCTCAATCAAGGCCGAAACTCACAACTTCCCGACTACTGTAGAGCCATTCAACGGCGCTGCAACTGGTACTGGTGGTGAGATCCGTGATAGAATTGCAGGTGGTAAGGGTGCATTCCCAATCGCAGGTACTGCAATCTATATGACTGCATACCCACGCCTAAAGGAGGGTGAGAAGCAGCAGTACACAATGGAGGAGCGTGGTTGGCTATACCAAACTCCAGAGGATATCCTAATCAAGGCATCTAACGGTGCTAGTGACTTCGGTAATAAGTTCGGTCAGCCACTTATCTGTGGTTCACTATATACATTCGAACACTCGGAGAACGATAAGAAGCTAGGTTTCGATAAGGTTATTATGCTTGCAGGTGGTATCGGCTACGGCAAGAAGGTTGACTCACTAAAGGATGAGCCAGCAGCAGGCGAGAAGGTTGTACTTCTTGGTGGCGATAACTACCGTATCGGTATGGGTGGTGGCGCAGTTAGCTCTGTGGCTACTGGCGAGTACGAGGGTGCAATCGAGCTTAACGCTATCCAGCGCTCTAACCCTGAGATGCAAAAACGTGCATATAACGCTATCCGTGCACTAGCCGAAGAGGGTAACAACCCTATTATCTCTATCCACGACCACGGTGCTGGTGGTCACCTTAACTGCCTAAGTGAGCTAGTTGAGACTACTGGTGGTGTAATCGAGGTAGATAAACTACCAATTGGCGACAAGACCCTATCTTACAAAGAGATCGTAGGTAATGAGAGCCAAGAGCGTATGGGTCTAGTGATCAAGGAGGAGCATATCGAGCGACTTCGTAAGATCGCAGAGCGTGAGCGTTCACCAATCAACGTAGTTGGTACAACTACTGGCGATATGCGCTTTACATTCGAGGATACTACAAATGGAGAGAAGCCTATCGACCTTCCACTAGAGGACTTCTTCGGTAAGACTCCACGTTCAGTACTCGAAGATAAGACCGTTATCGAGCACTACGCAGAGCCAACATACTCAGTTGACAATATCGAACAGTATATCGAGCAGACTCTTCAACTCGAAGGTGTTGCATCGAAGGACTGGTTAACAAATAAGGTAGACCGTTCGGTAACTGGACGTATCGCTATGCAGCAGACTGCAGGTGAGGTTCAACTTCCACTTAACGACTGCGGTGTATTTACACTTGACTTCCACGGCGAAAAGGGTGTTGCAAACTCACTAGGCCACGCAACAGCAGTTGCAATTGCTGACGCTGAGGCTGGTTCACGTATCGCTATTGCAGAGTCACTAACAAACATAGTATTTGCCCCAATCCACGGCGGCCTAGGTAACGTTTCGCTATCGGCTAACTGGATGTGGCCATGTAGAAATGAGGGTGAGGATGCTAGACTATATAGCGCAGTTGAGGCTGCGTCGAAGTTTGCTATCGAACTTGGTATCAATATCCCAACTGGTAAGGACTCACTTTCGATGACCCAAAAGTACCCTAACGGTGATAGAGTTCTAGCTCCGGGTACAGTAATTATTACTGCTGCAGGCGAGGTTAGCGACGTTAAGAAGTGCGTTAAGGCTGCAATGCGCCCTGAGGCAGTAGGATCTTCTATGATCTACGTTGACTTCTCGGGCGATGCTGAGAGCTTTGAACTTGCAGGTTCTGCACTCTACCAAACACTTGGTGCAATCGGCTCTAAGACTCCAGATGTTAAGTCTGCTGAGTACTTTGGACGTGCCTTTACAGCCGTTCAAGGCCTTATCGAGGCAGGTAGCGTAATTGCTGGTCACGACGTATCGGGTGGCGGTCTTATAACTGCACTACTAGAGATGTGCTTCGCATCGAACCGTGGCGGTATGAATATCGACCTTAACCCACTACGCAACGCTGACGCAGTGAAGGTTCTATTTAGCGAAAAGCCATCTGTAGTACTCCAAGTGGCAGACGCTGCTGGTGTAATCGCAGAGCTCGAAAGAGCAGGCGTAAATGCAGTGAAGATCGGTGAGGTTACAGCCGAGAGAGCATTTACAGTTTCACACAACTGCAAAGTTGCCCTTAACCTAGATATCGACTCCCTACGTGATAAGTGGTTCGAACCATCGTACCTACTTGACCGCGCACAATCTACCGCTGAGCTAGCACTAGAGCGTTTCGAAAACTATAAGAACCAACCACTACGCTATAAGTTCCCAGAGAACTTCGCTGGTACATATGCTTCACTTAATATCGACCCACGCCGCAAGGAGAAGTCGGGCGTTAAGGCTGCTATTATCCGCGAGAAGGGTAGTAACGGCGAGCGCGAGATGGCATACGCTATGCACCTTGCAGGTTTCGATGTGCGTGACGTAACTATGACAGACCTTACCTCTGGTCGTGAGACACTAGAAGACCTACAATTTATCGTCTTCGTTGGTGGATTCTCTAACTCAGACGTACTAGGCTCGGCTACTGGTTGGGCAGGTGCATTTAAGTATAACGAAAAGGCATACACAGCCCTTAAGAACTTCTACGCACGCCCTAACACAATGTCGCTAGGTGTTTGTAACGGTTGTCAGCTAATGGCGCACCTTGACCTTATCAAGCCACTACGTGAGGGTGTAACTCCAGTTAAGATGCAGCACAATAATAGCGGCAAGTTCGAGAGCTGCTTCGTAGGTGTAGACGTACAGAGCTCACCATCGATCATGCTTAAAGACCTTGAGGGATCATCTCTAGGTATCTGGGTTGCACACGGTGAGGGTCGATTCCCACTAGTGAACGAAGATGACTACGCAATTGCAGTGAAGTATAGCTACGATGCTTACCCAGCTAATCCTAATGGATCTAGCTTCTCAGCAGCAGCTATCACATCGCCTGATGGTCGCCACCTTGCAATCATGCCTCACCTTGAGCGTGCAACTAAGCCATGGCACTGGGGTCACTACGACTCAGCTCGCCAAAGCGACGAGATCACCCCTTGGATGATCGCATTCTCTAGCGCACTAAACTGGTGTAAAGAGAACAAATAGTATAAATACACACACAATTAAATAAAGAGAAAAAAAGATGAAATTTTTTATCGACACAGCGGACCTTCAACAGATTAAAGAGGGTGCTGAACTAGGAATCCTAGATGGTGTTACTACTAACCCATCACTAATGGCAAAAGAGGGTGTTAAGGGCGAAGCTGCTATTCGTGAGCACTACAAAAAGATCTGTGAAATCGTTGATGGTGATATCTCTGCTGAGGTTCTTTCACTAACCTTCGAAGAGATGATCGTAGAGGGTAAAGAACTTGCTGCACTACACGAAAATATCGTAGTTAAAGTTCCATGTACTGCTGACGGTATCCGTGCAATCAAATGGTTCACAGATAACAATATCCGTACTAACTGTACACTTATCTTCACCGTTGGTCAAGCACTCCTAGCTGCTAAAGCTGGTGCAGACTACGTATCTCCATTCGTTGGTCGCCTTGATGATATCGCTTCAAACGGTATCGAACTAGTTGCGCAAATCGTTGATGTATTCGATACTTACGGCTACACTACAGAAGTTCTAGCTGCATCTATCCGCCACACACAACACATCATCGACTGCCTAGAGGTAGGTGCACACGTTGCAACTTGCCCTCTTTCAGCAATCAAAGGCCTACTTAACCACCCGCTAACGGATAGTGGGATGGCGACCTTTATTGCCGATACCGCAAAAATGCAGTAAAACTTCTGAAATTGGCTAAT
>CAYJFH010000004.1:21283-30484 GCA_964369485.1 uncultured Rikenellaceae bacterium
CAGAGGCAAGCAGCCCTTTACAGACCGCTCGCCTCCACTATATCATATTAGTTCGTAGTGCTTTTACTTTACCATACGTAACTTACCCTTACTCGGGGTTGCAACGCCTCTGAACTCGATATTACCAACCCCATCCTTAGTACTCTTCTCAGTGCGGATAGTGCCATTAGCTGCGCTAGCCATTGGTGCGGCGCTATTTGCTAGGGTGCGGAACTTACTAATCTCAAAGTTAGAGATGATAGCGCCAGTCTCCATATTTAGGCCATAGACGTAGATTACATACTCCGTATCAGGGGTTAGAACCAGCGGGAAGCTATCATCACCAGCATATGCGTATAGCGCTAGTACATCCCAGAATGATGTATCACCACCTGAAACTGACTTAAAGAAGTCATAATCACTAAGTATGATATCTTCTGGGGTCCCAAGTCCATTATATGTGTCTATATCGGTAGTAAATAGCATATAGTACATCTCCTTATCTATCGGAGTAACAGAAATAGTTGCACCATTAGCTGTAATATTGCTAGCTGATATCTCTCCAAAAGGTACATCCGTTGGGATTGTAACGCTTGTAGGCACTGGATTCTCTACTATCTGTTCGCCAGTAGTCTTAAACTCCTTGTAGAACATCTCAGAGCTTGCCATCTCAGTAGTGAGATCATATGAGAATGCATAGACCACATAGTCCGTTCCCGGAGATAGGTTCATTGTATTAGGGTCATACTCCGTTCTACCTTGCCATACAAGGTTAGCAATCTGCCAGTCGAGTATAGTTAGGACATTTTCCACTGTTAGATTCTCGAAATCAGACTTCTTAACAAGGTCTGTAAAGTAGTACGTGCTATTTACATTAGGAACCACTGCCACACGTGCCGAGTTATCCTTAATATCTTCAACTGTAAACTCTACGTTATACTCTGGGGCTACAGTAGTGGTGAACATCTCCGATATAGCAACACGGTTTAGCAACTGCCCAAACTCATTAACACCAGCTGCCATTAGGTAGTACTCAGTCTCAGGCTTAACTTGCCAAATACCATCGATAGGAACGGTGCCGCTACCTGTGAATATATAGTTGCTAGTCTTATCGGTGATAGCCTTGAAGTCGTAGCCCGCATCGATTACTTTGTATAGACTATTTTGGAATATCTCCTCGATGCTTAGTGTTGTAAGGTCATTGTCGTACTGAGTCTTTTCGATAGGTACAACGTGGTAGTTACCCATAAAGTCCCCAACCTCAATTGCTGCATCTGCACTCTGGTAGCCAACGTTCGAGATAGTGATACTTGTAAATGGTGCGCCAAGTGCGATTGACTCTACAGTAATCTCTTGAACCGCAGCTCTTGTACTCGCCTTCTTAGAGGCATCAAGGCCGAATGCAACAGCCGTGTACTTAACCCCCTGTTGGAGCCTCTCTTGCAGCCAATCCTCACTCAGCGAGATAGAGTTATCGCCACTATATAGCTCTAGTGGAACACCTGTGCGGCTAAATAGGATAGCTAGTTGCTCGGCAGTGTAGCCTGCATCACCACCAAAGCCCTGCTCGTCAATAGCAGTTTTATATAGTGAGCTCTCTAGTAGCAGTACAGCATATTGGCCACTAAAGCCATTTGCCGTAATACTTAGATCTATAGCGTTAGGTGTCACTTCGTCAACAGCGATAGTAAATTCAGGCTCAGGGAGTGCAAGGGTAGTTACCGATGTTCCAATGGCGCTAGTAGTAAGCTCGACTGTACCATCGTCCTCTTCGTTCTCAGGGGCTGTGTACTTGAATCCAACAGCAAGCACATAGTAGTCAGTGCCCTGTCTAGGTAGCTCACGATCCGTTGCGCTTAGCTTTGTATCGCCTTGGAAGTTAAAGATATTATCTACCTTAGAGAAGATATCTGGGCCGTAGTCAGCAAGGTCTGTTGCGAATAGTTGCGCAGCGAGTGCCTGATCGTCACCACCAGCATCCTCATAGACCTCCTTAGGCATAATATAGATCGTATATGTGCCCTCGTAGTTGCCTGCATCAACGTTGATAAGAAAATCATTCATCGCAATATTTGTGACACTTATCCCCGCTAATCCATCCGTGGCTGCATTTGTGGTAACTGTGAAGCCTTGGATCTCTATATTTGTAAGTAGAGTGTTAGTGCCAGCCTCAAGCGAGAATACATAGACATAGTAGCTCATATCACGCTGTAGCGCCCACGTCTTAGAAAGGTTAACTGTGGCATTTCCCGAGAAGATATAGGTATTATCTACAGTCATTGTCGAGAGCTTAGCAGGGGTCCCCATAGCGTATTGGACGAGCCCTTCGGGGTTTGCGCTATAGTCCTTGTCGTAGATAGATTTCTCGATAACACCCACAAAGTAAGGGTATTGTTCAGCATTACTGTCGTAGTTTATGCTCGCAGTCATACTCTGGGCATCATTGCCAACAACTTGAATAGTAAATGGAGAGATTGAGCCTATAGGGCTGGGAGGGGTAGGTTCAATAACCTCTTTGCAAGATACTAGGGCAAAGAGTGGGGCTAGTAATAGTACTAGATAGTTGAAGTAATTTTTCTGTCTCATCACGATAATTTTTAGGTTTATATAGGGGGTAATAAATTATCTATTCTCGTGCTACACATCACAAATATAGGAAATTAACCATAACAATCAAAGAAAATTATAATATATTTTGCTGATAATCAATAGTATACATAATTGTATCAATAAAAGTATAGTAGGAATAAGCGCAGTGATGAGAGAAGTGAAATCTGTATCAAAATTTCATCACAGTAATGCTATATAAAGAGAGAGCCACTGTAGAGTGTTAATCTACAGTGGCTCAGCTCGCTTTACTTCTCTACTCTAGGAGGTAGCTTAGAGTCTCTTGTGAGGTTGGTTGCTTAGCTTCTTAGGTAGCTCTAGGGTAGTGGTTGTGCTCTGAGGTTGAGCAGCTGCCCTTTGGCTCATAATAGTGTTGACTATTTCGTTGATAGATGGGCGATTGATTGCGCTTACTAGTGGTGCAGGGATCTCCTCGGTGCTCTGCTCTTCGAGTAGATGGCGTGGAACTGCACTAGCTCTAACTACATTCATAGCATCTACAGATGGTGCGCCAGCAGGTGAAAGGGTCTTAAATCTATGGTACTTAACCTCAGTGAGGATCTCAGCAGTTCGTACATCAATACCGTAAACGTAGGTCACGTACTCAGTATCGGGGCTGATATCGATATCGAAACTGATGTTGCCCGGGTCTGCGTGTCTTGCAAGGATATCCCAGAATGAGTTTGTACCTGCGGCATCGCCCGCAAAGTAGCTGAGGTCGTCTAGGATAAGATCCTCCATAGTGGCAAACTGATCAAAGTATGTCGCACTCGAGGCGAAGAATATATAGTCCATCTCCTTGTCAATAGGTGTTGCAGCTACCACTGCGCTAGTCGAGGTAATATCATATGCTGTTACTTCGCCAAAGTCAACTCCCACTGGAATTGTTACCGATGTAGGGACCTCCGGCTCAGGAACGTACGTTCCCGTAGTGGTGAACTCAGCGACAAACATCTCTGAGGTGACAACACTCTCATTGTCATTGTAACCAAAGCCATAGACAACATACTCAGAACCCGGATTTAGCCCAAGTAGAGTTGCATCGTAGACTAACTTACCACTAGTTAGGTGGAATGTGATTAGCCAACCAAGCTCATCGACAATAGACTCTATTGTTACGCCATCGTAATCAACCTTATCTACAATATTGATATAGTAAGTATCACTCAGTACATTTGGAGTGACGGTAATGTCTGCATACTCATCCGCTATGTTCTCAACTTTGATATCTAGTTCAAATGGTGGTGCAACCTCAGTGGTAAATGCCTCAGATACTATTACGTCTGTAATGAGCTGTCCGCTGCTATTTACACCCCCAACGAGTAGGTAGTATTCAGTCTCAGGAGTTACTGGCCATATACCATTGATAGGGACCACTTGACTGCCTGTAAATAGGTACGAAGAGGTGGTCTCATTAATAGACTCAAAGCTAGTGCCCTCCTCAACGAGCTCGAGTAGGCTCTGGTTGAATAGCTCTTCGGTGGTTACACCTAGAAGCCCATCATATGTAGACTTCTCAACAGGTATTACGTGGTAGTTGCCGCTATATTGACCTGCATCTACTGTAGCATCGGCAGTCTGGTAGCCCACATTTGAGATAGTCACACTACTTAGTGATGCATCAAATACGATCTCCTGCAGTGTGCTGGTCGAAGATGTAGCTACACTCGAGGCTACATCTGCCGCCGATACGCTAAATGCTAGAAGGGTGTACTCTGTGTCGGGTTTAAGGTTAGCCAGTACCCAGTCTTTAGTTATGGCAACGGTTTGATCGCCAGTCTGTAGAGGGAGCTTCACGTCGTTGTATGCGTATAGTCCGACGATATAGTCAGCGGCGTATGCAAGGTCGCCATTGAGTCCATTCTCGCTCACAGGAGCATTGAAGCTGGAGGTCTCCACGGCAAATACACCATACCTATCCGTAGAGCCATTTGCCATAACGTTCACTTGGAACTCACTAGTAGTTGCAACGACGCTGCTAATCGAGATTGTTGGCTCAGGAAGAGCAGGAGTTGTGATCTTATCTGTCAACAGAGCTGGGGTTGTAATGCTGAATTTGCTATCCTCAGATTCAGAGTCATATAGATAACCGACAGCTAGTGCATAGTAGTCTGTATTTGCATTTAGTGCTCCCCAACCATCGGAGATCATAAACTCAGAGTCGCCCTCAAAGAAGTAGACCCCATCAACCATAGAGAATACGCCTTCGCCATATAGAGCGATATCGCCAGCCACTAGATTAGATGCTAGTGCATTAACGTCACCACCAGCGGCGTCATACTCACTCTGAACAACTAGATAGACGGTATAGGTGCCAGTATAGTTGCCTACGTCCACAGTTACCTTGAAGTTTCGAGTGGTTACCTCAGATGCAGTGATGCTTACGAGTTGCTCGGCAGGCACGCTTGAGACGCTAAATTGCTTCATCTCGATATTTGTCATCAGCTCTCCAGTGCCAGCCTGAGTTGCAAAGGCAAAGAGGTAGTACTCCATATCCGCCTGAGGCTTCCAAATAGCTGTAAGATCAACATTCGCCGAACCACTATAGACATACATATTATCTACGGTAAGAGCTGAGAGGTTAATTGCAGGATTTGAGCTCCGAACGTAGTCAAGTAGGCTCTCTGGATTAGCGGCGTACATATTATCATAGGTCGCCTTCTCTATCATACCAACGTAGTATGGATAGGAATTAATCGAAGAGTCAAAGTTAATAGCTGCCTTAACATTGGATACATCAGTGCCTGAGATTTGGATCACAAATGGTTCCTCGATAGTGTCAGGCGCAATAGGATCGGGGGTTATATTCTCGCAAGAGAATGAGAAGAGTGTAGCTGCTAGTAGGGTTAACAGCAATTTGAAGTGGGAAAGTTTTTTCATTGTAATGAATTTTAGGTAAATATATTGGGGTTGAATATTACGCTTAAATTACAACTAGTGTCACTTCAAATTTAAAATATAGAGAAGAAAAAAACAAATTTTTTTGGCGGAAATTTATGTCGTTATTTCAACTATTTCCAATAGAAAATCATCATAGTATCACTCTGTTAACCTTAGACTATTAGCACAAATAGACCCCGATGCCATCCCCCCTCCTCCTTGCAAATTTCTATAGCTTGACTATTAAAGCTTAGCAGGGATGCACACCATTTCACTATTCCAATAGACGTGGGAACCTTATCACAAAGACTATGCAAAAAGACTCTACAAAGAGGTGAGGAAAATTCTGTACACTTCTACCAAAAGTGTCAACTCATAGAGTTATTAACTAAAAAGTTGACAGCTTTATTATTTCACTTTGGGGTTAAAATAGCCCTTAGCCTTTGTATTTCTAAAAGTTATTTATATCTTTGTACATTCTATAGTGGTATAGTGGGCTTACACGGCCCTTTATTGCTATATGGTGGAACGAATAAATCAATAAATTTTCATAAATAATTCACTTAAGAGATATGCAAAGTAAAGGTGCTATCAAGTTTTTTGCTATAATGCTCGCCATAGCGTGTGCATTCCAGCTATCATTCACATTTATTGCAGGTAATGTGACCAGCAAAGCTGAGGAACTTCCTGCCGAACAACAAGCTATTTACCTAGATTCAATGAAGAATGAGGTTGTCTATGACCTTGGCTTTATTGATTACACCTACTCAGAGGTGCTAGAGAGAGAGATCAACCTTGGTCTTGACCTTAGAGGTGGTATGAACGTAACGCTTCAGATTGCAGTTGAGGATATCCTTACAGCACTAGCAGGCGACAACGCTCACCGTGCGGACTTCACTCAAGCGATGGCAACTGCTAAGGCAGAGCAAGCTAACTCACAGAGTGACTTTATCACTCTATTTAACGAGGCTTACACAGCTCAGAACCCAACAGCGCCACTTTCGGCAATCTTCGGTACATACGAGCTACGTGAGCAGATCACTCCACAGACTACTAACGAGCAGGTTATCACCGTTCTTCGTCAGCAGGCAGAGAGTGCAATCACAAACTCATTCAACGTACTATCGAACCGTATCGACCGTTTCGGTGTTGCACAGCCAAATATCCAACAGCTAGGTAACTCAGGTCGTATCCTTGTAGAACTTCCGGGTGTTAAGGACCCAGAGCGTGTACGTAAACTACTTCAAGGAACTGCAAACCTAGAGTTCTGGACAACTTACACTGCTACTGAGATGGCTCCAATGTTCTTTGGTGCGGCTCAAGTAATTGCAGGTCTTGAGGCATCTCAAGCGCCTACAGCAGCAGAGGTAGAGGCTACAGAGGAGGCAGTAGCTGAATCAGCTGAGGATAACATCGTAGCTGAGCTTGGTGCTCAGACTTCAGCAGACTCACTAGAGGTTGCTACTCCTAAGGGTCTATTCTCAGTATTCCAACCTTACGAATTTGACTCTCCAGTAGTTGGTCAAGCTCGTTCATTCGATACAACTAAGGTTAACTCTTACCTAGCACTTCCACAAGTGAAGGCGCTATTCCCACGTGACGTTAAGTTTATGTGGAGCATTAAGGGTACAGACGCTACAAACTCAGTATATGAACTATACGCAATCAAGGGTGGTGCAACTGGTCGCGCTCCACTTGATGGCTCGGCAGTAGTAGATGCTTACGGCGAGTACACTCAACAGGGCTCATCAGCAGAGGTATCAATGGTTATGAACGCTGCAGGTGCTAAGACTTGGGCGAGACTAACTGCAGACAATATCGGTGGCTTTATCGCTATCGTTCTTGATGACTATGTTTACTCTTCACCACGAGTTAATGGTGAGATCACTGGTGGTCGCTCGGCAATTAGCGGTGACTTCGATATCACAGAGGCGAAGGACCTTGCAAACGTACTTAAGTCTGGTAAACTTCCAGCTCCAGCACGTATTATCCAAGAGTCTGTAGTAGGTCCTACACTAGGTCAAGAGTCTATCAACGCAGGTGTTGGTTCATTTATCATCGCATTTGTGCTAGTACTTCTTTATATGATCTTCTTCTACAGCAGAGCAGGTCTTGTAGCGAGTATCGCACTTATCACTAACCTATTCTTCCTACTAGGTATCCTAGTGAGCTTCGGAGCTGTTCTTACACTTCCGGGTATCGCAGGTATCATCCTAACGATGGGTATCGCAGTTGACTCGAACGTGATTATTTACGAGCGTATCAAGGAGGAGATTAAGATGGGTAAGGGCTTCTCGATGTCTATTATGGACGGCTTTAAGAATGCTTACTCAGCAATTATCGACGGTAACGCAACTTCGCTTATCACTGGTATCGTACTATTTATCTTCGGTTCTGGTCCAGTTCAAGGCTTTGCAACAACATTTATCATCGGTATCCTTACTTCACTATTCTGTGCAATCTTCATCACAAGACTTATCTTCGAAGCGATTGCATCTAAGGGTAAGAAGATTCCATTCTCGATTAGCATTACTAAGAACTTCCTAGCTAATAAGAAGATTAACTTCGTAGGTGGACGTAAGTACGCATATATCGTATCTGGTATTATCTTCCTAGTAGTACTAGTATCTCTAAGTACTCGTGGCCTTCAGTATGGTGTTGACTTCTCTGGTGGTCGTACTTATGTAGTACGCTTCGACAAAGATGTTACAGCAAACGAAGTTCGTGGTGCGCTTTCAACAGTATTCACTGATGGACTAGAGGTTAAGCAGTACGGTACAGTAGAGCAGATGCAGATGCGTATCACTACTCAATATAAGTATGCTGACGATGCAGAGGGTGTAACTAACGAGATCAACGAGATGATGTATAAGGCACTTAGCCCACTATACAGCGGTGATATCTCTATGAGTGACTTTACAACAACTGTAAGTAACCCACTAGGTATTATCTCGGCAGAGAAGGTTGGTCCATCTATCGCACACGATATTAAGATCAACTCATTTATCGCGGTTGTTATCGCACTTATCCTTATCGGATTCTATATTGCGGCACGTTTCCGCAACTGGCAGTACGGTATCGGTGGTGTAGTATCACTTATCCACGATGCTGTGATTACTATCGGTATGTTCTCGCTACTATACGGTATTATGCCATTCAACCTTACAGTTGACCAAGCATTTATCGCGGCGATCCTTACAATCATTGGTTACTCTATCAATGACACCGTGGTTATCTTCGACAGAATTAGAGAGAACGTACAACTTCACCCTAAGCGTGACCTTAAGGAGAATATGAATAACGCACTTAACCAGACACTTGCACGTACAATCAACACTGCTGGATCGACAGTAGTTGTACTCCTTGCAATGTTTATCTTCGGTGGTGAGGTTATCCGTGGCTTTATCTTCGCACTTCTATTTGGTGTGATCATCGGTACATTCTCGTCACTATATATTGCGACTCCAGTTGCTTACGACCTACTACAACGTAGTTCAAAAAAGACAACTAAGAAGTAATAATACTTTTAGGATGTTCGTTTAAGAGGAATATCACAAAATATAACTAACTAAACGAAAAGAGAGACGTGGGATTTTTTATAACAATATTAGTAATCGTAGTAGTGATATATCTACTACGTTTACTACTTCCTTTCCTTCTACTATGGCTTGTGCGCAGACAGCAGAAGAAGTGGGGCGAGCAGTTCACTGGCCAACGGGGCGGATTCGGACAACA
>CAYJFH010000004.1:30584-55489 GCA_964369485.1 uncultured Rikenellaceae bacterium
GGGCGGATTCGGACAACAAGGCGGATTCGGACAACAGGGCGGATTCGGACAACAAGGTTCGCAGTGGAGTAGCGGTAGAAGAGCTTCAAATAGCTCAACAAATCGCAAATCTGGCGAGGTAAGGGTGGAATACACTACACCCAAGGATAAGCAAGTCTCAAAGAACGTAGGCGAGAGCGTAGAGTTCGAGGAGATTAAGGATTAAATATTTTAGAAGTATAAAAGAGGAGTGACTCGGAGCGTATTGAGCCGTGGATCACTCCTCTTTTTATTTTATTTTGTCGAAAAAAGGTAGTAACTTTGGCGCTAGAATAAAAGAAATTTTTGAAGATGAGAGGAATTAGAAGGCTACTTATAGCACTTGTAGTACTTATGGCTCTAGGGAGCCAGAGTAGCAGTGCTCAAGGGATATACTATGGTGTAAAGGGTGGCGTACAGTTCACCGATGTGAGTGATAGGGTCAACTCTGACTCTAAATTTGGGATTAACTTTGGTGGATTTGCAGGCTACCGACTATCGGGAAACGTAGCTGTACAGCTTGAGGTGCTATACTCATTTCAGGGATATGTATCGGGCTATGACCTACTACCAAACTTCTCGGAAGCAGCATCTAGTGGTGCAAATGTCAATATCGACTACCTAAAGGTACCTGCTATTGCCAAGATATACCTACTAGATGAGTTGAACCTAGAGGCAGGACTTAGCTTTAACTTCTTGACCTCTGCACTGAGCGGTGGGCGTAAAGTATCCCATATTAATGACTTTGACCTATCTATACCACTAGGTATAGCCTATGAGATTAGTGATAACCTAGAGGTAGGTTTAAGGTATGAGTTCTCGCTGAGCCAGCTCAGTAGAATATATAGCGGTGGTAATGGTCTATTTGCCATTGGTGCAGCTTGGAGATTTTAGAAGAGATATAAATATTAAAAAAAGAGATATAAAATGGAGTTTACAGTAGAGGCCGTAGCGGCATTTCTAGGCGGTGAGATAGAGGGTAACAAGGAGGCAAAGCTTAGTAATGTTGCAAAGATCGAGGAGGCAGGCGAAGGCGACCTAGCATTCCTATCAAACCCTAAGTACGAAGAGTTCCTATACTCAACTGCAGCAACAGCTGTAATCGTATCTAAGGAACTTTCACTAAAGCAAGAGGTCTCAGCCTCACTTATTAGAGTTGAGGATCCTTACGCCTCATTTGCCAAGCTCCTTGAGCTATACGTTGCAAGTAAACCGCAACGCACGGGTGTAAGCCCTAGGGCATCGGTAGCCGAGGATGTTGTAATGGGCGAGGGTTGCTATGTAGGTGACTTCGCAGTGGTCGAAAGTGGCGTAGTGCTAGGTGATAATGTAAAGATATACCCGCAGACCTTTGTTGGTGAGCGTGTGAAGATAGGTTCAGACTCTACGCTATTTGCCGGGGTTAAGGTGTATGAGGAGTGTGTATTGGGCGAAGGAGTTACTATCCATAGCGGTGCTGTTATTGGCGCTGATGGCTTTGGATTTGCTCCACAGAGCGAC
Organism: uncultured Rikenellaceae bacterium; assembly: GCA_964369485.1. Lineage (GTDB taxonomy): Bacteria > Bacteroidota > Bacteroidia > Bacteroidales > Rikenellaceae > Mucinivorans. The sequence continues at coordinate 32,103 of CAYJFH010000004.1, forward strand.
GGTAGCTACTCGAAGATCCCTCAGATCGGTAATGTAGTGCTTGGTAACCTAGTTGAGATAGGTGCAAATGCTACGATCGATAGGGCTACTATGGGCTCTACAGTGATAGAGGCAGGCGTTAAGATCGATAACCTTGTGCAGGTTGCCCATAATGTAACTATCGGCGAGCATACAGTTATTGCAGCGCAGGCTGGTATTGCTGGCTCTACTAAGATAGGTGCAAATGTGATGATGGGAGGTCAAGTGGGCGTTGTAGGACACATTAATATTGCCAATGGTGCAAAGATCCTTTCGCAGAGTGGTATTAACCATAATATTACTAAGGAGGGCGAGGCAGTTATCGGTTCACCTGCATTCCCAGCGATGTCATTCCACCGCTCTTACGCTGTATTCAAGGAGCTCCCAGCCCTTAGAAAGCAAGTGGCGGAGCTGAAGCGTGAGCTCGATGCACTGAGAGCCGAGTAATCTGACTTAGCTTAACACTATATCGATGAGGTACTTTGTAGCAGATAGGGGGAATAGTCGATTGAAGGTGGCGATCTACCAAGGTCACAATCGTCTCTTCTATGATGCCTATAGCTCATTTGCTAGCTGTCCACTAGGCGAACTAGTGGAGCGCTTTGGTACTATCGATGCGGCTATTGTAAGTTCATCGGGCGAGGCTACGGAGGCGTTCGTAGCGGAGCTCAAGGAGCTGCTCAATGGCCCCGTTGTGGATATGGATCATACCACACCACTTCCAATAAAAAATCTATATGGAACGCCTCAAACCTTAGGGCTTGATAGGCTGATAGTTGCTGCCGCGGCGGTCGAAAAATTCCCCCAAAGGGATATAATTATCTTCGACCTAGGTACTGCAATGACAATTGATAACGTTACTAAGGATAGAGAGTTTCTAGGAGGGGGGATCTCCCCGGGACTTGCTATGCGCTTTAGAGCACTTAATCACTTTACAGAGAGGCTGCCGCTTCTCTCAGGTAGTGAGATAGATAGCCTATATAGCAACTATAGTGAGAGTCGGATCCCATCGAGCACTTCCGAGGCACTATTCTACGGAGTGGTGCGAGGTATTGTAAATGAAATCGAGGGCTATTTGCAACAAAATTGCGAAAAAGTTCCATTTTTTACTGGCGGAGATGCACTTTTTTTTGAAAAACTCATAAAAATGTCGATATTTGTAGATTCTGAAGCCTCGCTATTGGGGCTGAGGGCAATTTTAGAGAGAATATGTTTAGACGAGTAGTAGTATTTTTGTCCCTATTAGTGGTAACGTTAAGCGCGAGCGCTCAGATTGAGTCTTCGCTATCTGCGTATTCGCCATATACGATGTATGGACTGGGTGATATCTTTTCAACAGGCAATATATCTTCACGCTCAATGGGCGGTATGGGTGTAGCGCAACGTGAGGGTACGGAGTTTAACTACCTTAACCCTGCTGCACTTAGTGCAATGCCACAACGTACAGCGATCTTTAATTTCGAAACCGTTGCATCTAACTACTATCAACAGTATGGAGATGCGTCGAATGCTTATAATAGTGTAGACCTCCAATCACTTGGCTTCGCTGTGCCTATTGCGAAGTACCTAGGTCTAGGCGTATCGCTTACTCCACTATCGGGAGTAGGGTACAACACAATGGTGATTAATAATAACCAGAACATTATTGAGGATATAGGTAGAGCTGTCTACTCATACTATGGTGATGGTGGTGTATCGGAGCTAAGCCTATCGCTAGGTTGGCGCCCACTTCCGGGTCTAAGCATTGGAGCATCTATGCACTATGACTTCGGCTCAATCTCTAGGGTTTGGACAAGTGAGCTACTATCGCTTGTAACTCCAGACTCATATAGAACACTTACAACAACAGAGGATGTAAATGTAAATACCCTTCGCTATACACTAGGTGCGCAATACCAGATTCGTGTGGGCTCAGAGTCATATGTAAACCTTGGATTTACATATACGGGAGCTAACGCCACGGAGCTAGAGCGTGAGAGACTATCGACTACTACGAGCACGAAGCTAATAGATACCGTCTCGTTCGATAACTCTCCAATGGCAATTACAATGCCTGAGAAGTTGGCATTTGGTCTATACTTCAGCTCTCCAAAGCTCGGTGTAGGTCTTGACTACCACTACCAAGATTGGACTGGTGCATTCGAAGTGCCTGAGAACATTACACTTACATCGATGCAGGACTTTAGATTTGGTGTGCAGTACACTCCGGATAGAAATAGCATCCGCTCACTTCTTGACCGTGTTACATATAAGGTAGGTGCAAGATATGCAACCTCATACCTCTATAATGGCACAAGTAGTGTAGATCAGTGGTCAGTGAGTGCAGGTCTTGAGATTCCACTACAAACACGTAACCTAACGGCTATGAACATCGGGGTAGAGTATGCACAGAGAGAGGCTATAGGAGCTATGCTCAAAGAGCAACAATTCAGAATATTTGTCGGATTCTCGCTATTTGGTGGCGATGATATGTGGTTTGTGAAGAGGAAATTTGACTAAAAACAATTAACGAAATAGAACAATGAAAAAATTATTAATGCTAGGCGCTTGTGTACTTCTAAGCGCAGTGAGCCTAAAGGCACAGGATTTCAGCGATCCAAAGTTTGCAAAGTATGGTGAAACCGCTGAACAGAGAGAGCACAACATCAAGATCCTTAACTTCTTCAACGATGCCTATATGACAAAGGCATATGATGAGGCGCTTCTATATATGCACGAGATTATCGCTGGTGCACCGCAAGCATCTCTAAATGTCTATATTAAGGGTGGCGATATCTACCGTATTAAGATGGCAAGATCAAGAAGTAAAGACGATAGAAATGCCTACCTAGATAGTATGCTTTACCTACTTGACAAGCGTATCGAGTTCTTTGGCGACCACGCTAAGTACGGCGAAACTTACCTTCACGGTCAAAAGGCACTTATCTACAATGAGAATAACAAGACTGATAGAGAGAAGTGTACAGAGCTATTCAAGAAGGCTATCGAGGTTGGTCAGCACAACGTTGATCCACAACTATGTGTAGTATTCTTCAACTCTCTAACTGAGAGCTACGGTCTAAATGACATCACTCCAGAGGAGTATATCGCAGACTTTGGTCTTATCAACGAGGCACTAGAGGCTGGTGATATTACCGCAGAGGACAAAGAGGCGATTGACGTTATCGCTACTATGTTTGCTGGTAGTGGTGCAGCATCGTGCGAGAACCTAGAGGCTATCTACAAACCACAATATGAGGCTAACCCAGATGACGCTGAACTTGTAAAGAAGATCCTTTCTATGTTCAACCGCAGCAAGTGTAGCTCAGACTTCCAAACTGACCTTACAGTTAAGTACTACAATATCGACCCAACTGCCGAGCTTGCAACTATGCTAGGTGGTATCTACGAGGAGAAGGGCGAGTATGAACTAGCACTTAAATACTTCCAAGAGGCAGCTGATAAGACAGAGGATAGCGAGCAGAAGATCGGTGTACTTATCCGTGCAGCGAACGCAGCTAACAGCGCTAGAAAATATAAGGAGGCAGCAGACTTCTCTAAGCAAGTTATCGCTATCGACGAGTCTAACCCATACGCTTACCTATTCCTAGCAGGTGCCTATGCAGGTGGTGCAGGTAACTGTTCAGGTTTCGAGGCGCAGGCCGCTTACTGGCTAGTTGTTGACGCTTACGTTAAGGCTAGAAATATGTTCGAGGGCGACGAAGAGCAGGTAAGTAACATTAACAAAATTATCTACTCTTACTCAGCTAACTTCCCGAATGTAGAGGATACATTTATGCGTGGCCTTAGCCCGGGACAGAGCTACACAGTTCGTTGTGGATGGCTAGTTGGTTCAACTACAGTGAGAGAGAACAAGTAGTTCTTGCTCACTGTGAACAATAGAATAACTAAAAGATATAGCAGTGTCAAAGACAATGCCTAAATACTCAGCAGTGCAGAGAAGGTACCTAGGTGCCCTCTCTGCTATTGCTTTTATATCATTGCTACTGAGTAGCTGTGCGGAGGTGACTCCAGAGCCAAGGGTTAAGGACCCAGAGACGGAACCTACGCAGATCTCCATCGATCTCACGAGCGTTGAGAGTAAGGACGGAAGGCGTAGCTACCGTATGCAGACCCCTCTGATGAAGCGATATGAGCTGTCGGAGAATCCATCAAGCGAGTTCGAGAAGGGTATATTTGTCGAGACCTTCAATGATAGTACATTTGTGGTTGAGAGCGATATCAAGGCGGACTATGCACACTATGACGAGAATTCGGAGCTATGGGAGGCACGAGGTAATGTAGTGGCACATAACTACGTTGGCGACCGTACACTCTATACCGAGAAGCTCTGGTGGAATGAGAAGGAGGATAAGATCTACTCAGATACCCTTGTAAGGGTCGTTGAGGGTAGAGACCAACATATCGGAGTGGGATTTGAGTCCGATGGAGGCTTTAATCAGTGGATATTTAACAACCCAAGGGGTAAGATGACTGTCGAGATGTCGAGCGATTCGACAAAGAGAGCCGAACCCGATACGGTGGAGATGTCATCACCGCCACCGCCAGATCTCTTTAGGGGTACCACCCCTCAATAAACTACCTTAAAATCACCTTAGATGGATAGCACAGCTATAGTGGTAGCAACTATTGCGCTAATACTCTCAGCCCTATTTTCGGGGTTGGAGATAGCCTTTACCACCTCGAATCGTCTGCTAATTGCAGCGGACTCAGGCGGTAGCAGAACTATGCGCTATATTGCGGACCTATTCCGCCGCTCTCCGTCAAACTTCCTAGCGAGTGTACTAATTGGCAATACCCTCTCACTAGTTGTGCTGAGCCTTATGCTCACAAAGCTGCTATATAGTGGCTATCAGGGCAATATTGCCGTTGAATTTATAGTTCTAGCTACCATTGTGGTGGTATTCGGAGAGTTCTTTCCAAGGGTGATAGTCAGCAGTTCAGCAGACTTCTTCCTAAAGCTATTTGCGCTACCAGCATTTATATTCTACCTACTATTCTATCCAATTATATGGTTCTGTGCCTATGTCTCAACAGCTATTCTATGGCTATTTGGGGTAAGGGTGCGTGCAGGAGTGCTACAACGTAGGTTCGATATTGCAGACCTACAGACCCTAGTGGAGGAGGAGATAGCCTCTGACACCCCACTAGATAATGAGATGCGAATGATGCAGAATGCACTAGACTTCGGCGATGTAAAGGTGCGAGAGTGTATGGTTCCGCGTGTGGAGATTGAGGCCTTTGATGTTGATGGCTCACTAGATGAACTGCGCAAACTATTTATTGCCACTAAGTTCTCAAGGATTCCGATATATAGAGGCACGATAGATACTGTGATTGGCTATGCCTCTTCACGTCAACTTTTCGACTCACCTAGCTCCATTGAGGAGATGTTGCGTGAGCCACTCTATGTGCCAAGTAGCGCCTCGGCAAAGTCACTTCTCGAGGAGTTTATTAAGTTGCAGAGGTCTATGGCGATAGTTATAGATGAATTTGGCGCAACGGCAGGGCTCGTTACCACCGAAGATATACTAGAAGAGATATTCGGTGAGATTGATGATGAGCACGATGCAGATTATTTTGTGGGTAAGGTCATCTCAGGGGGTGAGTACCTACTCTCTGGTAGGGCGAGCATCGAGGAGCTCTCTGAGGAGTTCGCAATAGAGATTGAGCGTAGTGAGGACTATGAAACCCTTGCAGGCTTTATCCTATATACCCTTGGTGATATGCCAGAGGTTGGCGACAGCTTTATAGTTGAAGGTCTAGGGATAACTATCGATAGAATTAGCTCACAGCGTATCTCGCTGGTGAGGGTTAAGGTTTTGGAGGAGAAACCATTGCCCTAAATAGAGTTCTATTGTGAGGTATATACAGTAAATGAGGGGTCGATAGCTATATGCCATCGACCCCTCATTTCAAATCCTCATTTCAACTATACCTCGATAAGTAGTAGTTGCTTTAGGTATCTCCAGCTCTTCTCTAGCGCCTCGATATGTAGTCTCTCGCTAGGTGAGTGAACATCACGAAGTGTAGGGCCTATTGAGATAATATCCAGCTCTGGATACTTTGTCAGAAATAGTCCGCACTCTAGCCCTGCGTGGATTGCCTTTACCTTTGCATCTTCGCCAAACATCTCTCTGTATAGATCAGCCGATGCCTTAACAAATGGTGAGCTTGGGTTTGGTTTCCAACCCGGGTATCCATCGGTGTGGCGTACCTCTGCCCCAGATAGTCTGAATATCGCCGCTATAGATGCTGCAACTGCATCACGTGCGCTCTGTACTGAGCTACGCTGTGAGGTAACTATCTGTAGTACCTCGTCTTTAACCTTAATAGATGCAAGGTTTGTTGAGGTCTCAACTAGTCCCGGCATAGAGGCACTATACTCCACAACGCCATTCTGAACCCCAAGTACTGCACTTAGCATCTTTGAGGTGAACTTGCGGGTGAATGCTCCCTTGATAACCTTAGGGTCGATATCGTAGCCATCATCCTCGCTACATAGAATATCTACGGACATTGTAGGCTCGGTGATGCTATACTCCTCGCAGATATCTTCGCTAAGGGAGCGGAATGCAGTGAGGGTACGTGCAATAGTCTCAACACCACTGCGTAGTGCAACCACAGCGACTGCCTCCCTTGCAATTGCATTGCGCAGGTTACCGCCATCTATCCAACACAGCTTAGCCTCGTGCTCTTCGGTTAGTAGTCTAAGTGTACGGCCTAGCACTCTATTAGCGTTGGCTCTACCCTTATTAATATCATCGCCCGAGTGACCACCCTTAAGCCCTGTAACTCGCACCTTATATAGCTCATACTTATCGCCATTTAGTGCCTTACGATCGATCTCATAGTCTGCTAAGGTGTCGATACCCCCAGCACAGCCAATAAATATCTCGCCCTCGTCCTCAGAGTCAAGGTTAATCATCCTCTTGTAATTTAGCATACCTTCGCCAAGGTCCATAGCGCCAGTTAGCCCCATCTCCTCATCTACGGTAAATAGAGCCTCGATAGCTGGATGTTTAACACCCTCGGCAACGAGCACTGCCATCTGTAGCGCCATACCGATACCGCAGTCAGCCCCTAGAGTAGTGCCCCTAGCCTTAACCCATCCATCCTCGATATAGGTCTCGATTGGGTCGGTCTCGAAGTTATGGGTAGAGGTTGGCTCCTTTTCGCATACCATATCGACGTGGCTCTGCATAATCACTGGGGTAAGGTGTTCGCACCCTTCAGATGCAGCCTTACGGATTACGATATTACCCTTCTTATCCTCTTGGAGTTCGAGGGAGTGGGTAGAGGCAAATTCACGAAGGTACTCTCTGATCTTCTCCTCCTTCTTCGATGGTCGAGGTACTCTTGTTATCTCATCAAATATAGCCCATACCTCCTTAGGCTCAAGGTTCTTAATTTCTGACATTTTTCTCTATTGTTTAGGTTGTAATAGGGTAAATTTAATGAATTTTTACGGGATATTCAATATATTTCTGATTTTTTTTCTATCTTTGCACCTCGGGATAAGTCTTTCACGATCTGCTCCCCTTAAATCCTCCAGGGTCGGAAGGCAGCAAAGGTACAAGGGTTGAGCGTTGCGATGGGAGTAGCTTGTCCCGTTTTTTGTATATACACTTTTTTAGAGAATATAGGTCAAATGGCAAAGCGCAAAAATCTTCGTATAGTTCTAATAATCTTCCTTATAGCACTCCTAGGTGGCGGATACTACGTCTATGGCGAGTATGCCTACCGCTTTGTAGGCGTTACAACCTCTTCGACCACTATCCAAGTAACCGAAGATGGCGAACTAGAGGAGTGGTTGGCAGGTGAGCTAGAGCAGCAGGGCGTTATCCCATCGGCTCAGGAGCTTATCTCTGTGGCCGGTAGTAGAGGTCTAGCTAAGGTAAAGGCAGGCAACTACAAGGTATCGAAGGGTGAGAGCTACCGTACACTCCTTAGCAAGTTTGCGTATGGCAGGGAGACCCCAGTGCGTGTTACATTCAATAATATCCGCACCCTAGAGCAACTAGCAGGCGTACTCTCACGCCAACTCCGTAGCGATTCACTTACCTTTCTCGATACATTTAGAGCAGAGGCAAAGGCCGAGGGTGGTGCTAACTACATTGCACGCTTTATCCCAAATACCTATGAGTTCTACTGGAGTGTGAGCCCTGAGGAGTTCTCCGAGAAGATGCTCGTAGAGTTCGAAAAGTTCTGGAATGATGATCGCAAAGCGAAGGCTAAGAAGTTGGGCTTTACACCACAGCAGATTGTAAATATAGCCGCTATCGTAGATGAGGAGACTAATCTAAAGAGCGAGATGGATGAGGTAGCAGGGGTATATATCAACCGCCTAAGGATAGGTATGCCACTTCAGGCTGATCCAACTGTAAAGTATGCTGTTGGTGACTTTACAATTAAGAGAGTACTCAATAAGCACCTTACAAACCGCTCGCCATATAATACCTATGTGCACGGTGGTCTGCCTCCGGGGCCAATATGTTCGCCATCAATCGCGGCAATAGACGCTACACTATCATATAGTGGCCATAAGTATCTATACTTCTGTGCTAATGCAGATTTTTCGGGCTCACACGCATTTGCAACGACCCTATCGGGACATAACGCTAATGCAAGGGCGTACCAACGAGAGCTAAATCGCAGGGGTATTCGTTAACCCGCCAAGTAGCTCAAATAGTCTTACACACTCTACAGCCTCACGGGTATCGTGGACTCTAAGTATAGAGGCTCCACGCTCAAGTGCGGCAAAGTTAAGGGCGGTAGTTCCATTTAGTGCCCCCTCGGGCTCAATACTTAGTGATCTCCATATCATACTCTTACGCGATAGCCCCACGAATAGTGGTAGGCCGAAGTGAGTAAGGGTCTCCATGCGTCTTAGTATCTCATAGTTCTGCTCTATGGTCTTTCCGAATCCAAAGCCGGGGTCGAGGAGGATATCCTCTAAGCCATAGTCCTTAGCCTTAGATATCTGTGTGGCGAAGAATGCAGAGGTTGCCTCTATGGTAGGCTCACTAGCCATAAGTATATATGTAAGCCCTAGGCTTGCAACTAGTGGTAGCATATCGGGGTCACTCTTTGCGCCCTCTATATCATTGACAATAAGGTCGCCGAAGTTATCGTAGAGCCTGCGTACTACCTCGCTACGGAATGTATCGATAGAGATCTTTGCTAGCGGGAACTCCTCACGGATAACACGTAGTGCATAGTATAGCCTTGCGTACTCCTCCTCTAGGGGCACATCGCTATGGCCGGGACGTGTGCTAAACCCACCGATATCGAGCACGTCGCACCCCTCGCTTAGGGCACGCTCTGCGGCGCTGAGTATCTCACGCTCGCCACTAACCCTACTACCTCCGTAGAATGAGTCGGGCGTGGCATTAATAATTGAGTATATCTGAACCCGTGACATATATTACTTAACTATAGTTGAAAACTTTATACGGCTAACAGTAACTACTACTATTAGGTAGCCGACACCCAGCAGAATAGCTGTTGTAAGTAGTGTATCTGATATAGATAGCTTTACTGGGTATGGTTCACTGCCCATAACTCCACCTAGCTGTAGTAGACCTAAGTTCTGTTGGAGTAGGACTACTGCTATGCCGAGTGCAAGACCCGCTGCAATACCAATAATAACGACCCTTAGCCCCAACGATATAAAGACACCTCGAACCTTAGAGTGGCTCATACCAAGGGCACGTAGCGTTGAGGCGCTACTTGCCTTCTCCGCCACCATCATAAGCACACAGCCCGATAGTGACATTGCTGCAATGAGAGCAACGAATATAAGTACAGTAAAGATTACTACCTTCTCGCTATCTATAACGCTATATAGATCTGCCCTCTGCTCATACCTATTCTGTACCTCAACTCCATCGCCTAGTATCTCATATAGCCTCTGCTTTGCCTCTTCAGTAGGTATTAGTGGTTTGAGCTCTAGGGTAGAGATATTGCGGCTCTGACCCATAAGTGAGCGAACGAACTCAATAGGGGTGAAGATATAGCGTGAGTCGATTGAGGCATCGAGTGTGTAGACCCCAACGGGGCGCACATCCTTAGTATTTAAGAGTGGAATAGGTATATCTATTGGTAGTCGTGGCGTTGGAATAATTGCAGTTACCCTTAGGTCATCTGCCATTGCAATCGATACACCAAGGCTGTAGCTAAGTGCAGAGCCTATAACAGCCCTTGGCTCTGAGCCCCTGCGCATCTGCCACTCGCCCCTATCTACCATCTGGGCCATACCGCTAACCTCGGTATATAGGCTATCTGTGCCATATAGCTCGGCAATGGTGCTCTCTGAGCCCCACTCCACAAGTGCATTACACCTCAGCGTTTGGCTAACAACAGCGAACTCCTCTATGGCGGCAATCTGTGCGCTATCTACCTCAAAGAGCTGACCACTGCGGGGTATGACTCTAAGCTCTGAGTCGAAGTTAGAGAAGCGAGAGTGTATCATATCACTAAGCCCATTCTGAACACTCAGCACAATAACCATAGCAGCTGTGGGCACAAGTAGAGCCACCACACTGACAATCGCCACTAGATTTACCAGTGAGTGTGACTTCTTAGAGAGTAGAAACCTACTCGATATATCCCTAGGCTTCACCTACTTCAAAAACCTTGTTTCTATAGCTTAATTAGCCTGTCGATATTCTCTGCGTACTCCATAGAGTCATCGACAAAGAATGCAAGTTCGGGAACGATTCTAAGCTGCCCACGAACCTTGCGACCAAGGGCACCACGTACTGCCGAGGCAGACTCCTTAACCTTTGCTACTACCGCCTCGCTCCTATCGAATGGGAATACCGATAGGTAGACCTTTGCAAGTGCTAGGTCTGGGCTCATCCTCACCTTAGTGATACTAAGTAGCACGCCTGTGCTTAGGGATGAAAGTTCACGCGAGAATATCTCGCTAATATCACGCTGTATCTGAGCGGCAACCTTCTGTTGGCGCATCGATTCTCCTCTATTGTCCATATCTTTTTAGATTTTTTATTACTTATTCTTTCTTCCTCCCACAGCAAACTTATACTGCACACCGATACTAACCCCTAGGTGGTCAACGGGTGTACGGAATGGATTGCCCGGAATCTGCTCTGGCCCCCTGACAAGGTCCGAGAGTTGGATAGTGTAGCGGCCATCGGCAGTGATGGCGAAGTCGCCAATTGCTATATATAACCCTAGCCCAGCGGCGATACCGTAGTTCCAAAAGTAGTCCACATTTGGGTCAAACTCATAGGCTCCCTCCTTGCTAACCTCGCCACTCTCGGTGTCGTAGTACATCTCATAGCTGCTGAGTGTATAGCTCAGAAATGGCCCTGCATTAAGGTAGATTCTACTACCCTTATCGCCTAGTGGAAGGTATGGTTGCCATAGTATTGGGAGTTCAATCACGTCGAAGCTACGTGCATAGGCGGCAGTGCCATCGAATGTATCGAGGTAAGCATAACCCTTCTGTACGTATTGAAGCTCGAACATAATAGTACCCACGTACTTCTGCTCTGGAATATCAAAGCGATAGGTAAGCCCAAAGTTCCATAGGTTGAATGGGAGGTCTGTGCCCTCCTTAGCAGGTTCGCGGCGGATAAATCCAGTACCCCAACCGACCCTCACGCCAAATGAGTGGTCGATAAGTACAGGTGCCCACGCCGCCTCGAGTGTTGGTACCTCTAGCTTAATGTCATCGACAAACTCTGTGCTGTCGATATTAACTATTCTATTCTCATCTATCTGCTGTGCCGAGGCGCTATTTACCATAAGCGCTGTGGTGCAGAGTAGTAGTATCGCTTGTATTATCTTCATAGTCGTCTATCTAAAAGAGTTCGTCTAACTCAATATACTCAGTCACTTCCCAATTCTCCTTAGCCTCGGTTAGCTTTGGTTTACCCATCGGGGTGGAGAATATCCTAGAGCGTTCGGGCTGGATCCTCTTAGTGAGATCGCCCGTTGTCCACTCTCCGTCACCATTGCGATCCTCAATTATGCGGATGCCATAGAAGTCGGGCTTTAGGAATCTAAAGTCGACCTTCTCGCCTGCCTTAACGCCAGTGAATCTGCGCTGTAACTTTTGGGTCTCGACTGGCTTGTCGCTTGCCCCTTGGATACCTGCGCCCGGAATTGTGATAAGCTCTACAATGTAGTTCATAGTATCTACAGTGGTCTCTGCGTTATTGAGTTGCACCGAGATAAGTCCAAAGTCGTCGGGGTGGAGTATCGTAAAGCTCGATAGTAGCGAGTCATTGCTTATAAACTTAATATCCTCGAATACTCCCTCGGGGATCGAAAGGTCGTAGCTTGCGCCATACTTCCAGTCGGCCTTGATAACTACTCGCCTTAGTCCCTCCTGCACTACGTGTACGGGAACTATAGTCTCGGTAAACTCAGGCTCTCTCTGCTCCTCGCCTCGGCGCGCTCCCTTGCTTGCTACCTCCACCTTCTCAGTTAGAGCTACGTGCAGAGAATCGATAGAGCGGAGCGGGTAGCTAAATGTCATAACGATGTTATTCTCAGGGTTCAACTTCTGAGATGCCAGCACCTTAAATCCAAACTTCGGCTTCTCGACAACTGTGCTATCGAGTGCCGTGGAGTCTACAACTGGTAGGGTAAGTCCTAGTGAGTCGAGTGCCACGGGGTTACTCTTAATACTATCTGGGAGGGCGGCAATCTCCCTCTCTCGACGGCGCTCCTCCTCTTTGAGCTCCCTCTCCTTGCGCTTAGCCTCTGCCTTCTCCTCCTCGGTAGGCTCTTTGACTGACTCTTTGAAGTGTAGCTTGATCTCCTCGCGCGAAGGTGTAAGGTTTAGGATACTATCGTGCTTGCCATAGACCATATAGCCCGTAATTGAATCGGGGATTAGTAGTGAGTCACTCGGTGGGGCAATCCAGAATCTAATAGAGTCATTCGTTGGGTTTCTCTCCTCTACTAGCCACTCCGTTGGTATGCTATCGAGTACCATAGAGTCGATTTGAACATTTGGAGCATTGAACTCGAAGTATAGCTCATTGCGCTGTGGGCGAGTCTTATTTAGGATGGTCTGTCTGCGGAACTGCTTCTCGAGGAATAGCTCAAAGGTGACCTGAAGTGAGTCGATATACATCTGGTTCTTAATCGAGTCATAACCGAATGAGAATCCCGGGAGCTCAAGAGGATTGAATAGCGTATCGACGAATGCTACCTTGTCTATACCGCTCTCATACTTCTGATTGCCGTTATTGTCCAAAAATGCGTAGACCTTATAGTCCTTGCCCTTTAGAATATCAGCGATAAAGTATCCAGTACTATCGCTTCTAAATAGCGCCTCGGCTCTATTCTTATATAGCACTGAGTCTAGTCCCTTCTCGGCATATGTAGAGTCTAGCGAGAAGTCAAAGTATGGCACAAATGCACCAACGACAGTGTCACGTGTGAAGGCATCAACGATATTTCCGACCATTACAAGTGAGTCAATCTTATCGCCCGTTGAGAATGTAATGGTGTAGTCCGATAGTCTATTACCCTCGTTATTATCTACAATTGATGCTCCGAAGTCAAGTCGATAGGTAGTCTCAGGGAGTAGTGTATCTTGGAAGTCTACCACTACACTCTTATTTCTTATCGATAGAATCGCACTCTTCTCCATCTGTGGCGATACGAAGAATAATTTCTGTTGGTCCTTGAGTACTACATACTCATCTAGCTCAATCTCCACACGTTTGCCATTAAAGTTTGTAGAGTAGGGCAGTGGATTTGTCCTTACTACCTTTGGCGGCAGTGAGTCAACTGGCCCACCCTGCGGAGAGCGCATAGATGCACAGCTAAATATTGATAGTATGACCGCAGCCACCGCTATAGTACGTATATTGAAGTCCTTAAACACCGTTTTCTTGAAAAATATATAAAAGATTGTTAAATTGAGAACAAAAGTAGTAATTTTGCCGATGAGTTGCAACTATCTAGGGTGCATCTCTATTAAATTAAAGCGAACTTTAACCTCAAAAATTGTGCAAAGGGAGATAACTATATATAGCGACGGTAGCGCACTTGGTAACCCCGGTGCAGGTGGATATGGCGTGGTGATGCTTAGTGGCATCCACCGTAGGGAGATATCCGAAGGCTTTAGGTTAACGACTAATAATCGTATGGAGCTCCTTGGGGCAACCGTAGGGCTTGAGGCTATTAAGTTCGACGGGCAGTTAGTGACCATATATACCGACTCTAAATATGTAGTAGATGCGGTTAGTAAGGGTTGGGTCTTTAACTGGGAGAGGATAAACTATAAGGATAAGAAGAATCCTGATCTATGGCAACGCTTCTTAAAGGTCTATCGCCGCCACCAAGTCAAGATGGTGTGGGTAAAGGGTCACGCTGATAATGAGCTTAATAACCGCTGTGATGAGCTAGCAGTAGCCGCTGCAAAGGGAGCGCCTAACTCTATCGATGTGGGGTATGACTACGCCGCCCTCGGAAAGTAGCCGCTCACTTCGCTTATAGTAACTTTCGAGATGTTCCCTCGGACTGTGAACCATCGAGGCGAATTGCGATAAATACCAATATTGTAAATGCCATAAGTGAGCTACCGCCATATGAGAAGAATGGCAGTGGAATACCAACCACGGGGAATAGCCCCACGGTCATGGCAATATTTATAAACATATGGACGAAGATAATTGCTGCTGCCGAGTAGCAGTAGATCCTAGCGAATGGCTCCTTCTGCCGTTCACCCATCCTCATAAGCCTATATATCAGTAGCCCAAAGAGTATAAGCACGACCATTGAGCCCACAAAGCCCCACTCCTCACCCACTGTACAGTAGATAAAGTCGGTGCTCTGCTCTGGAACGAAGCTAAACTGAGTCTGAGTACCCTGCAAAAAGCCCTTACCCATTAGGCCTCCCGAGCCGATGGCAATCTTACTCTGCATAGCATTATATCCTGCACCCCGAGGGTCGTTCTCAATGCCCATTAGGTCTAGGATACGTTCACGTTGGTGGCCTTGGAGTACATTCTCGAAGGCATAGTCCACAAATAGTATAACTGCAATGCCCGCTATAAGCAGTCCAATATAGTTAGCCAGTGTCCTCGACCCGCTACGATATGCAGTGTAGAGTAGAAGTGGGATAGTCGCCCCAATCGAGATTAGTAGATTTACAAGTAGACTACACTCAAAGCCAAGGAGCATAGAGAGTAGCTCAATTGATATAAATATCGCAAGGATAATGGCGATAAATTGGCTCACTAACTTTACGCTGCGGAACTTAGAGTCTCGGGTAAAGAGCTCGAAGAGTAGGCAGCTCAGTAGTACTAGTACTATTAGCGCCTCTTGGGTTATAAAGAATGAGAGTATAGCAACTAGTGCGAGGTATGCACTAGCAAGGTATAGCGACTGACCAAAGCCCTCACGATATAGCACAACGAAGAATGCACTAAAGACCATTGCCGAGCCAGTGTCATTCTGTAGAAGTACAATAAGAATCGGAACGAATATAATTGCACCAACCATCCTGAGCTGTCGATTCATCCCGATGCTAAAGTGCGAGGAGCTCATAAACTTAGCAAGGGCAAGTGCCGTTGCAATCTTCATAAACTCAACGGGCTGAATACCGATAGGGCCAATACCGATCCACGACTTTGCTCCATTTACCTCCTTACCGAAGAGTAGCACTCCGACCATTAGTAGCAGCGATAGGAAGTAGAGCTGATAGGATATAAGGTGGAAGTACTTTGAGTCCATTAGTAGGATAACAATAGCGAGGGTAAAGCTCACCCCTATCCACACCATCTGCATACCGTACCTCTGGGATAGGTCAAATATAGAGCCGCTCTCGGGACTATATACAGCCGAGTATATACTCACCCAACCCATTACTACAAGCACTAAGTAGATTAGCACTGTGAAGTAGTCGATACTCAGACTAAAGAGGCCTATATTTCTGTTACTATGCACTTCTCTTTCTTTAACTTAGTTATACATTGGATAGTTAATCTTCATATTCTTTAGGTACTGCACTAGGTGTGGGCGGCTGATAGTATCGGTTAGATACTTCTCCACCAGTAGCGATGCAATTGGAGCGGCTGCCGTTGCGCCAAACCTACCGTGCTCGATATATACCGATACCGAGATCTTAGGGTTATTCTTTGGGGCAAAGCACATAAATGTAGAGTGGTCGGCACCCTGCGGATTCTGCGCAGTACCAGTCTTGCCACATATATCTAACCCCTCGACATTTGCAATTCTAGCAGTACCACCCTCAAGGTGAACCGCATCGTACATACCTTGGACTATCGACTCGTAGTGCTTAGAGTCTACCATAGTGTGGTGCTTTTCGTAGAATCTACTATCTATAGAATCTCTGCCATCTATGCTCTTAACCACGTGTGGAATCTTGTAGTAGCCTCTATTTGCTACGATAGCTGCAAGGTTTGCCATCTGGAGTGGGGTAACACCCAGCTCACCCTGACCAATAGAGAGCGCAATTACAGTAAGTGAATTCCACGACCTCCTATATACCCTATCGTAGTACGAAGATGGGCGCACGATACCCGAAAGCTCGCCATTGAAGTCAGAGTCTAACTTCCTGCCGAAGCCAAATGTACTCACTGCATCACGCCACATATCGTAGTTCTCCCTAACGCTAGCCTCTGGCCCCTTATCTAGTATATCTCTATATACGTAGCAGAAGTATGAGTTGCAGGAGTGCTGTGTAGCCCCTGCCATATCTAGGATCGGGGGGTGTTCGTGGCACCCAACGCCCCTGCCGACATTATATCTACCGTAGCAGGAGTAGGTCTGCTCGGGGCTAGCAACCCCTAACTGCATACCGATAAGACCATTTACTACCTTGAAGGTAGAGCCGGGAGGGTAGTATGCCATTACCGCACGGTTAAATAGTGGTTTACGCTTATCTCTGAGCATATCCATATAGTTATTACCCCTCTGAGGTCCAACGAGTAGATCGGGGTCGTAACTTGGTGATGATGCCATCACAAGTATCTCGCCCGTCTCAGGTTCAATTGCCACAACTGAGCCAATCTTACCCTCGAGTAGCTCCTCGGCAAGCGCTTGTAGTTCGCCATCGATGGAGGTAGTGATAGAGCTACCCGGTATGGCGGCAACGTCCTCAGCACCATCCTTATAGCGCCCCTGCACCACGCCATATACATCGACCATCTGTATATTTAGTCCCTTCTCGCCACGTAGATACTCCTCGTAGGCAAGCTCTATACCGCTCATACCGACATTATCGTTGCTCTTATAGTATGGGTCACGAGCCATCGTTGCCTCGGTAGCCTTACCAACGTAGCCTAGCAGGTTACCCGCCATCTTACTTGGATATGTTCTAATAGTTCTAAACTGTGTATAGATACCCTTAACTGGCTTTTCGTCTAGTCGTAACTTCACCTCCTTTGGGAACTCCTTGAACATTACGCTAGCTTGGCGCGATGAGTACCTCTTCGCCTTAGCAATAGCCTTCTGTAATACCTCTGTGCTCACCCCAATGGTCTGGGCAAGGGCAACGGTGTCGAATGCCTCGAGGTCACGAGGGACTACAAGTATATCGTACGCCTCGCGGCTACGCACTAGGAACTCTCCATTTCTATCATATACCTCACCACGAGGCGGGTACTGCACAACATAGCGAAGTACATTACCATCGGCTCTATCCTTTAGCTCGTCACTGAGTATCTGGAGGCTAAATAGCCTAACCCCGATAACAATAATGGTCACTGCTAGTAGCCACTTTAGAATTATATAGCGAAAGAAGTTCTTCTCCATGGGTTTATCTCCTAGATCCAAGTGGGAGTTGAAGTAGGAATATTAGTAGCGTATTTGCCACCGCACTTATTACTACCCTTAGGACTGTAAATGGAATATCACTAAGGTTCATTACCTCGAGGGTAAAGTAGGCGATGCCAAATAGTAGTGATAGAAGGAAGGTGTATTTCAGGAAGTTACCACTGCCGACTCTCGATGAGAATGGGAATCCGCCAGCTGCTCGTATATCGGCAGGTATCGTTAACTTTGTGATAAGTGGGCGTATAAATGCGCTCCACACAAGTGTTGCGGTTATAAGTCCCGATGTTCCAGATAGTAGGTCGAGTATAACACCTGCCAGTGTGCTCCATAGGATTAGGTGAGTAGGCTTTAGCTCTAGTGGAAACATAACTACCACCATCAGAAAGCCATATAGCGATACATAGGAGGTGAAGTCTATGTTATTTAACACAAACTCCTGAAGCATTACTAGTACTAGAAAGCCCGAAATATATAGTATTAAGTTTCTCACCTCTATCTCTTCAATTACGTTAGTTGTTAGTTATCTAGAGCCTCCTGCGCCTCGGCTAGTGCCTCTAGCTCCTCACGCTCCCTCTGTCCCGCAAGCGATACGGCGTAGAGGTAGTTCAGTGAGCTCATATCGGCTAGTAACCTAACTCTAGCCTCAATTAGTAGGTTGTCCTTAACCTCTGTACTCTCCACTAGCCCGATAGGGATACCCTCGGGGAATATATTTGAGTACTGAGTAGTGACCACTGTGTCTCCCCGTTGGATAGGAGTATGGGCTGGAATCTCGCTCATTATAACCTCTCGGTAGTCCCTTCCATCCCAATTTACTGATCCTGCACTAATAATATCATCTAACCTGCCACTAGTGTTAAAGTCCCTAACATTCAGCACCGAGATAGCCACTGAGAAGTTCTCTGAGCAGTACCTTACATAACCTACAATACCATCGGAGTTAAATAGTGCCATATCTGGCTCAATCCCTTGGTTACGACCTGCGGAGATGGTAATAAAGTTGTTGCGCTTGGTGTAGGAGTTTCCTACAACCCTTACGACCTTGTAGTCGAGCACTTCGTTTGGGGGATACTCTCCAATTATGGTATCCTCTACCGTGGAGGATAGCCTACGGTGTAGTTCGGCATTCTCTCTAAGGAGTGTGATATTTTGCTCCTCGAGCGAGAAGTAATCCCCGGCTGAGCTAATAACGCCATCCATACCGCCCAGTACACTATGGGATAGGGCTACCATCCGTGCCCTCTGATATGAGTTATCGGATAGAAATAGTCCAATACACACGACCTCTATCGCTAAAAATAGCAATAGAGGACGTATATGCTTTAGGAATAGTAAGAGGCGTACCATATGTTATCTCTTCTGCTCCTTATCTTATCTCAATAGGAATGAGAACTTATGGATATTCTTCTGTGCGATACCAGTACCACGAGCTACGGCACGAAGTGGGTCGTCACTTACGTGGAATGGAATCTTAGTCTTAGCCTCGAGTCTCTTATCAAGGCCACGAAGTAGCGCGCCACCACCTGCAAGGTATATACCCTTGCGGTAGATATCAGAGTAAAGTTCTGGTGGAACCTTCTCTAGCACCTTAGAGATAGCAATCTCAATCTTCGCTAGTGATTTGTCTAGTGCCTCGGCGATCTCCTTATACGATACAGGTACATCAAGCGGAAGGCTATTGAGTACGTTTGGACCCTTAACATAGTAGTCCTCTGGTGGGTTCTCTAGGTTATATACCGCTGCACCCACTGCAATCTTAAGCTCCTCGGCAGTACGCTCACCAATCTTGATGTTGTGCTGCTGGCGCATATAGTTTTGGATATCCTCGGTAAATACGTCACCTGCAACGTTAATACTCTCGCTACATACGATACCGCCAAGTGAGATTACTGCCACCTCGCTAGTACCACCTCCAATATCGATGACCATGTGCCCCTCTGGAGCCTCTACATCTAGGCCTGTACCTAGTGCAGCTGCCATTGGCTCATAGATCATATATACCTCACGGCCACCGCAGTGCTCCGCTGAGTCTCTAACTGCACGGATCTCAACGTTAGTAGAGCCCGATGGGATACAGATCACCATTCTAAGTGATGGTGAGAATAGAGATCCCTTCGATTTAATCATCTTAATCATACCACGGATCATCATCTCTGTGGCATTAAAGTCTGCAATTACACCGTCACGAAGAGGGCGAATCGTTCTAATATTGTCGTGGGTACGGCCGTGCATCTTTCTAGCCTCGTTACCAACAGCAATCAGCTTGCCTGTAACGTTGTCGATAGCTACGATAGATGGCTCATCCACTACGATCTTATCGTTGTGGATAATCAGCGTGTTGGCTGTACCAAGGTCCATTGCTAACTCTTGGGTTAGCATCGAAAATAGTCCCATATATAATCTCCTTAGTTTTAAGGGTTAATGTCTAAAAATATCTCTAGTGCTTGAAGTGACGGATGCCAGTAACTACCATTGCAACTCCATTTTCGTTACAGTAGTCAACGGTATCTTGGTCACGTACCGAGCCACCCGGCTGGATAACCGCAGTGATACCAGCTTTGTGTGCAATCTCAACGCAGTCCGCAAATGGGAAGAATGCGTCTGATGCCATAACTGCACCTTGAAGGTCGAACTCAAATGCCTCGGCCTTAGCAATTGCTTGCTTTAGTGCATCTACTCTTGAGGTCTGACCAACGCCGCTACCTAGTAGCATTCCATTCTTGCTAAGTACAATTGCGTTGCTCTTAGAGTGCTTAACGATCTTATTTGCGAAGATGAGCTCCGCCATAGTATTGTCATCAACGGCTGTTGTAGTGGCAAGTTTCGATTCGCCATCAATACCTCCAACCATAGTGTCCTTACCTTGGCAAAGTACACCACCAAGCATTGTACGCTCATTTACAGAGGTAGCGTGCTCAAGGTTTACATCCAGTAGGATTCTATTCTTCTTAGATTTTAGTAGTTCTAGTGCCTCAGGGGTAAAGCCCGGCGCAAGTACTACCTCGCAGAATAGTGTATTTACATCCTCGGCAGTAGCTAGATCCATCTCACGATTACAGATAAGTACGCCGCCAAATGCCGATACTGGGTCGCCTGCAAGTGCGCTAGCGTATGCCTCCTTAAGGGTTGGGCGAGTAGCTACACCACAAGCGTTATTGTGCTTAAGGATTGCAAATGTTGGCTCTGAGTTCTTAAACTCACCGATAAGCTCAACTGCTGCGTTGATGTCTAGTAGGTTGTTGTATGATGTCTCCTTTCCGTGTAGCTTAGTGAATACCTTGCTCAGATCGCCTCTAAACTCTGCTGTTTGGTGAGGGTTTTCACCATAGCGCAGAGCAGTTTTCTGTCCGAAGTACTCAGAGATAGCCTTATCATAGCCTGCAGTAACTGCAAATGCCTTAGCTGCTAGCTCTCTACGCTGCTCTAGCGAAGTTGCACCGTCCTGCTCCTTTAGAGTTGCAGTAAGGTATGGGTATAGGTCTTTATTTGCTACTACTGCCACATCGGCGTGGTTCTTAGCTGCTGCACGAATCATAGATGGGCCACCTACGTCGATCTTCTCGATAATTGCTGCATCTTCGGCCCCCGATGCTAGGGTCTCCTCGAATGGGTATAGATCCACAATAACAAGGTCGATAGATGGGATTTCATATTGCTGAACTTGCTCTCTATCCTCAGATAGTGAACGGCGGAATAGGATACCCCCAAATACCTTAGGGTGAAGGGTCTTAACTCTACCACCTAGGATCGAAGGGTATGAGGTTACATCCTCTACCGGTACACACTTAATACCTAGATCCTCGATAAACTTCTGAGTACCCCCAGTCGAGTAAATGGTTACGTTCTTCTCTGCTAGTTCACGTACAAGTGGCTCTAGCCCATCCTTGTAAAATACTGATATTAATGCGCTTTCTATCCTTTTCATAATAAAATTGTTATATATAATGCACAAAGGTAGCCATTTTTAAGGGATTTTATGTTAGTTTTGCTAAAAATAATTCCATAATTTTTGAGCCATGAACCATTCAGATATCTTAGAGCTATACCTCCATACTCCACTTGCCGAACTTATGGCACTCGCCGAGGCAAAGCGCAGGGAGATAAAGGGAGATAACTCTGTGGTTACATTTCAGATAGATAGGAATGTCAATATCACAAATATCTGTGGAAGTGGCTGTAAGTTCTGCACATTTCACACTAGACTTGCTGACAAGGAGCGAGGTTATATTACCACTATGGAGCAGTACTGTGAGAAGATAGAGAAGATGGTGGAGTTGGGGGGTAGTCAGCTGCTACTCCAAGGGGGTATGCACCCCCACTTGAGGATTGAGTACTATGAGGAGTTATTCTCGGAGCTAAAGGGCAGATACCCCGATGTTAAGCTCCACGCTCTCGGTGCGCCAGAGGTGCACTACCTCGCTCGAAAATCTAAGATTACACCCCAAGAGGCACTCTCTAGGCTAGTATCGGCTGGGCTAGACTCACTCCCGGGGGCAGGGGCTGAGATCCTTGACAATGAGTGGCGTAGACTAAATAGCCCTGCTAAGTGCTCAGCTGATGAGTGGCTAGAGGTTATGGAGATTGCACACGCTATGGGGCTTACTACCTCGGCAACGATGATGTATGGCTTTAGGGACTCTGTGGATCTTAGGATTGCACACCTGTTAAAAATCAGGGAGTTGCAGGCAAGGACGGGCGGCTTTAGGGCATTTATTGCTTGGCCATATAGGGGCGTTGAGGCTCCATCTCCATCACCTAGCGACTACCTAAGACTCGTTGCAATTTCGAGGCTAGTGTTAGATAATATCGAGAATATCCAAGCATCGTGGCTAACTGTCGGGGTCGAGGTCGGCCAAGTTGCGCTCCACGGAGGGGCGAATGATATGGGGTCGATTATGATCGAGGAGAATGTAGTTCGCTCGGCAGGGGTTAGCTTTTCGATGAGCGAAGGGCGTATGCGAAGGGTAATTGAAGAGGTTGGATTTACTCCTAAGCTTCGTGATCAAGACTATAATATCTTGTTATAGTCGTCTGTAGTGGGGCTGGAGGGTGTGGTTAGAGGGAGTAGTGCCTCTTGCAAGTTTCTCTATCTTGGCTCTATCGTATTACTCTACTCTTATTGCTCTAACGGGATGCACCTGCGAAATGCGAAGAGGTTGTGCAAGGGACGACCATGGGGTCGGTCGACCCGCTATTAGATTTCTCTAGCTTGACTCTGCATAATTTAGACATCTTTTCACGCCTGAGAAGTGCGTATGCACCTGCAAAACCTTAGCAAGGTTGTGCGAGGGGCACGACGACTGAGGCAGTGGCGGCATGAGTGAAGCGCCCAAATGTAAATAGGGCGCTAGCGAATAGAGGCACGCCTCCGGGGGAGTCGTCGTGCCTCTTGCAAGTTTCTCTAGCTTGGCTATTCTGAATTACTCTACTTTGGTTTCTTAACCTACTTTTGGGCGGCCAAAAGTAGGCAAAAGCCGCTGGCAATAAAATCCCAGACCCTTTAGCTCAGCGTAGCTCTAGACCTGAGACAAACGCACTGCTGCCACAGCTATCGGTCTCTGGTGCTAGAGGAAGCTGTA
>CAYJFH010000005.1:0-3618 GCA_964369485.1 uncultured Rikenellaceae bacterium
TCTTCTAGTCCTGCTCTGTGGTGTCCCTTTCGCTATCGATTACCATATTGCCCCATCTAACCATATCTTTGAGGATAGGGACTAACATCTCGCCCCGTGGAGTTAGCGAGTACTCGACGTGGGGAGGAACTACTGGGTAGACCTTGCGCGAAATGATATTATCTCGCTCCAGCTCGCGGAGTGAGTGGGTGTAGATCTTATTTGTTATCGAGGGCATCATCTTCTGTAACTCGCCCGAGCGCTTTGCCCCCTTGCGCAGATAGAAGACTATAATGCTCTTCCACTTACCCCCAACTATGTCCATCGACAGCTCTAGCGGACAGTTATAGTCCTTTTCTCTATAAATTATCTTACCATTCATATCTTATAATCTGCAATTTACTCCTTTTGGTAACTATATATCATTTTGGTAAGTACTTGCCAAAACGGTACAAATGTAATAATTTTGCAGCGAATTAATTATAAATACAATAGAAAAAGATGAGTATGGACGCATTAGAGATGATCAAAGAACGCCGTAGCGTTCGCCGTTACAGTGATAAAGTTGTTAGCCACGAGCTACTACAAGAGATTATAGAGGTTAGCCGTTGGGCGCCGTCGTGGGTGAACTTTCAGGTTGCTCGCTACACTATCGTAGATGACGCTGAAATGATACAGAATATTGCAGATAATGCAGTAAGAGGCTTTACCTACAACACTAAGACCCTAAGCAGAGCAAAGGGACTAGTAGTCCTTAGCTACGTAGTTGGTAAGAGCGGTAAGAAGGAGGAGATGGACTCAGAGTTCGAAAACACTAATGTATGGGAGATGTTTGATGCTGGTATCGCCTGCCAAACTTTCTGCCTTGCAGCACACGCCAAAGGTGTTGGAACCTGCATTATGGGTGTTGTGAACCAAGAGGAGATTGCAAAGATTATCTCACTTCCCGAGAACGAAAGGGTTGCAGCCGTTATCACCTATGGTTTCGAGGATGGCGAGCACGCAAAGCCAACCCCTAGAAAGGCAGTAGAGGATATTATGCGCATCGCTAAGTAAAGATACTCTACAACTATACTTTTGTTCGAGGGAGCATCTCACCTAACTAAGAATAGGCGGGGGAGCTCCCTCGCTTTTTTTGTTGCATTTTTGGCGTAAAAAATAGAGTCCATCCCCACTAATTTTTACAAAAAATATTATCTTTGTGATATTCTACAATATTTCCACTATGAAACGTGTAACAATTAAAGACATAGCAGAACACCTAACTATCTCAGTATCGACTGTATCGAGGGCACTATCTGATGATAAGAATATACGTCAAGCCACTAAACAAGCCGTACTAGATGCAGCTAAACTACTAGGCTATACGCCAAATCCAGTGGCTACAAACCTCCGTTTCGGGCGTACTAATACCATCGGGGTGATAGTTCCAGAGATGATAACTCCATACGCATCGCAGGTGATCACTGGCATTCAAGAGGTTATGCACCGTGAGGGAATAAAGGTTATTATCGCCGAGTCTGCCGAGTCGTGGGAGAGAGAGCGTGAAAACCTCGCTACAATGGAGCGATTTATGGTGGATGGTATCATCGTATCACTTTGTGACTATCAGAGAAACAGAGGCGAATATGAGCGCCTACTAAGTAGCGACCTGCCGATGGTATTCTTCGATCGCATACCGCACGGAATGGAGGTCTCGCAGGTTATAGTGGATGACTACATTAAGTCGCTATTTATCACCGAACACCTTATTCGCACTGGCCGCAAGAAGATAGTACACCTCCAAGGTCCAAGTTCAATATATAACTCCATAGAGAGGAAGCGTGGATATAGTGACGCTCTAAAGAAGTTTAAGATAGAACAGTGTGAGAGTGACTATGTAATCTCCAGCGGAGTATCATTCGAAGATGGCGCAAGAGCAATAGACAGCCTAGTGGATAGAGGTGTAGAGTTCGACGCTATATTTGCATTTACCGATACCCTAGCAATAGGTGCGAGTAATAGACTACGAGAGCTGCAAATCGCAATACCTAGCGAAGTTGCCGTCGCGAGCTTCTCGGGCACTATTCTCTCGACTATAGTTCATCCTCAACTAACGACTGTCGAATCGCCACTCTTTGAGATCGGTCGCCACTCCGCATCGCTAATACTCGAGAAGATCAAGAACCCAGACTCCCCTACTCGCTCAATCGTTCTCGATTCAGAGATTATATACCGAGAATCTACCAGCACAACGCCATAGAAAGCGTAAATTACGGTAATAGCTCACTAGTTTACAAATTGCTGATAACTAATAAGTAATGAGAATTTATCATATATGTTTGGTAACTAAATGTAAAAGGTGTAAATTTGCGAGACACAAAGACACCACAATATGATAGAATCAATATACGCAGACTGGCTCAAGATAGCGCCATTTATATACCTAGTACTCGCAGCTATATCTCTCTTTGCAATTGCCCCCGAGGGGAAGGCCTATGATAACTATAGGCTAGGCAAGAAGATATTTGGCTGGTTATTAATCTTTATGGGTCTATATATCGCTTCGCTCGGTATATTTGACTTTAGGATTGACGACCCTATCGTGGCGCAGTCGGTCAATATATCATCGTTCTATGCCGCTGCAAGTCTAACTGCATACCTTTTTCAAGTGCTCCTAGGCAGAAAAAGTGTGCTATCTAAGGTGATAATTAAGGTACTTACAAGGACCGCAATTCTCTCTGCTATACTGCTGATTAACTACCTATTCTCACCCGAGTGGCTAAAGAGACCAGTAACACTACTATTCTCCGCGCTACTAGTACTTGAACTAGTTAGAATAACACGTATATTCTTTAAGCACTATAAACGAGTGCAGGATCGTGCCGATGAGTACTACTCTGAGAGCATTCAACCATTTATCAAATGGATGAATTATAGCCTATACGCACTGATTTTTATCGGCTTCTTCGGTTGTACTCACTCATACTTCTCACCCCTTGTAAATACCATATACGGTGTCATTGCAGCCATAGTGCTCACCTATATAGTTATCGTATTTAGAAACTATATGACTACCGCTGAGAGTCTATATCGTGCACTATCAGAGGTTGCTGATGAGGTCACTCAGGGTGATATTCATAGTTACAGCGGAGCTACAGCATCTACAGACTGCGAGTGTAATATTGATAACACACTACAGATGGAGGTTGAATTGTGGATTAATCGCAGAGGATACACTACCGTTGGACTTACCTCCGAGAGCTTGGCTCAACAGCTATGCACAAATAGAACTTACCTTACTAACTATATCCACGACAACCACAACGTTACATTTAGAGAGTGGATCTCAGCGCTTAGAATTCAGTATGCTAAGGAGTTGATGCAGAGCAATCCTGAGATGTCTATATCGGATATATCTGTGATGGTAGGATATAACCGTAGTAGCTTTACAAAGATCTTTACTAAGGATTGCGGTATGACCCCTACTGCTTGGCGTGCCCAAAATTCAATTTAAGTACAAACTACCATATAAAAGAGATAAGCGTTAGTGGAGCTATCTACTAACGCTTATCTCTTTTATATATGTAACTCTCTGCTCTGTGGCTTAATACTCCGCTTGGCTCACACACCTCACCGAGATGCCCGCCGCCTTACCAG
>CAYJFH010000005.1:3718-42243 GCA_964369485.1 uncultured Rikenellaceae bacterium
TAGCTAAACTGCGTACCGTCTGCCTTTAGCGCTCCTTCACCTACTACTGGGCGAGGGCTACCAAATTGGTATAGTCCGCTTCCTGATACTGGGGCAGCAATACACTTCGTATTAGTCGAATTAAGGAGTGTACCGTGGCCTACCAGTGTATTGTCGTAGGCTCCGAGGTGTCTATCCATAATATAGCGCTTACCATATATTCCACTATCACTCCATATTCCACCCGAATAGTGGTGGATAGCATCTTCGATGACAGCTCCATCAGTATGTGGTGTGTACCCCAAAAGGGTATAACTACCTACACCATTGCCATTATCAACATAGTTGGTAGCAACTGGCGAATACTTCTTTGCTATTTCTGTTGGCTCGTAATCTGTTATCCACAGAGTCCAATTCCAAAGTATATTATCATTACCATCAACCACAGCTATAAGGACATTACCAAAATTCTCCATATTAGCAGGTATAACTACTGAGAATCTCTCTTCGCCAGTTAGTGGGTTTGGTAGGTCCTTCTTAAATTCTAGATCACCATCATAGATCCTCTGAGAGTCATACCACACAACGTGACACTCCCAATCCTCAGGCATCTTGAAGCTACCGTCGGTGTCCTTATACTCATCGAGCATCTCTTCATCTGTGGCATAGTTATCCCACACCTCTTTAATACGCGATGATACTGGGATATAGTACTTACGTGCTTTGTCTGTTCCCGGAGTTAGGATATAAGTATTAGATAGCGTAAGTGTCGAAGCTGTGGTATAGCTACCGCCAATATAGCTATTCACTACACCTATATCACTATAGTCAATAGGCATAACATCTACTTGTGAGATATAGGTTCTTATACTCTCACCACTCTTATTATAGATAAATATAGGACAGCTAAAGTTATCTCTAACACCTTCTGTCAGACTAGATAGTTCAATTGGAATACCTCCATCTGACTTTGACTCATACTCAAGATCTGCAGTGCCTCCAAAGCGAACCCAAGTAGCCACCTCATCGGGAGGAGTTTGAGTGTAGTCAAGGTAAGCAAATAGGTACTGAGGTTGCTCATACGCTGTTATTTGAGTGCCACTATCGGCAAGATCAACAAGTCTTACCCCAATAACCTTCACAAGGTTACCGATACGTATAGTCAACTCTCCCGAACCCGCAAAGTTGCTATCTACCATCAGCTTCACCTCATACTTCTCCTTCTCCTTAAAGTTGGCTGAGAAGTCATCGGCATTTACCACTGTAAGCCCCGGTGATGACGTTGTTATCAACTTTGTAGTACTAGCAAAGTTATCGTCGACCGATGTATAGGCAGAAGTATTGATCTCAAAGTAGACTGTAAAGCCAAGAAATTCTTGACTATCGAAATTCTCAAGCTGGCCAAATAGGTCGATCTGCGTGTTACTCAACGACATAAAGCTACTACCATTTGATACCACGAACTCATTACCAGTGTCACTATCGATAGTAATATCGAACTCAACATTTGATGGTGGATTATCTAGTGCCTCTTCCATAGTTGGATAGCCATTATCAGCAAAGTTCTTAACCACAAAGTTATACTTAGTA
This sequence comes from uncultured Rikenellaceae bacterium, assembly GCA_964369485.1. Taxonomy (GTDB): domain Bacteria; phylum Bacteroidota; class Bacteroidia; order Bacteroidales; family Rikenellaceae; genus Mucinivorans. The sequence continues at coordinate 5,288 of CAYJFH010000005.1, forward strand.
TTTCGTAATACCTCATGTTCAAATAGATTATCGCCATCCTTATCGTACCTTACAAGAACCTTAAAGAACTCAGCCATTGCCTCTGGCTTAGTCTTAGCCTTAAGGATAATATATACGTAGTCCTCCTCCTCTACTTTAGCTCCTAGGGAGTTCGGGTATAGGTATAGTCCTTGGATGATATCGTTACTTCCTGCCGCTGCAGGCTGGTCGTCAGTATTAATATTCGTCCCTGGGGTTACTGGCTTTGTGTATTCAATCTTTGCGGCTACATTACCTACCCCTGTAAAGTTTGCGGCCACTGGAACATTACATAGATATGCCTCGATAAGTTCAATTTCTGCAAGCTGTTCCGCCGACATAGTAGTAGCATCGAGAATAACATCCATTCGAGAGTAGCCAAAGCGAGAGTTAGACGCTGTTGGATTTAGCGCCGAGGCTGCATCCACAACATCTTGAGTAAACTTAGGTAGCTGTATTGGGTCAACCGATATTGGAAGGATACCCGAATCATCATTTAGATTCATAAGTATCTTATTGTCGTCACTCACTGTAACTCTACCATCTGAGTCCGTTACGGTTTTAATCGGAAGTTGACACTTATTGACAAATTCGCTATATGTAAGGGATTCACCTGTCTCATAGATCTGCTTAAGCTCTTGGAGTATATCATCAGGTAAGTTAGCGATACCGATTGCCGCTACTGGACCATCAATGGGTTGAACCACTGCCTTATACTCATTACTCGGCGCATCATAGGTCATCGACGAATAGATCATAAATTGACCATTAGGATCTGGACGAGCCGCACTAACTGGATTATTATTTGTAAATATAAATAGATTAGTGTTTGACATTGTCAACTCCCTTATGGTAGCATGGACATATGAGCCACTACGAGTCTCTACCTGCGAGGTGTAGGTCGGCTCAAAGTTTATCGATAGCTCGACCATAGAGTTATCGCTCTTAGAGGTAGTATCTAAAAAATCTGCCCTCTGACAGCCTATAACTGTCGAGGCTAGAAGTATTGCAATTATTAATCTATTGATATATCTCGTCATCATAAAGCTTCTTAATTAACTTCAAATTGAAAGATTGGGCGTATACCCGCTCCTAGTGTGTATGGAATTGTCTTATCGTAGGAGGTTTGAGCCGTTGTGGTATAGTGGCCAAACTTAACCCCTGCAGCCGTATTCTGCCCACCAGTGTAACTTCGAACATCTGCATTGCCCCATATATAGCTACTATTTGTAACTACAATAGTTGGTTCTCCTGTATCATACTCAATGTTGATGGTTGAGTAGTACATATTGCCCGACATACTCTTATAGGTCTGACCATTGTTACTTACAGTCCAACCGCTACCCACAACATACTCGTCGAGTGGTGGAATCATCCAACCAAGAGGCGATGGGTCGAAAATTGACTTTGCATAGTTAGCCGATGTACCTACAAGCTTATCACTATCATTCCAAACTCTACCAACTGTATTGGCATCACTACACCAATTAATCCCTCCCGTTGAGTAGTAGACTGTCGATGGGTTTTGGATAGATTCTAACTGCGATACTCCACCTGCGCTGATATCTTGCCTTGTGGTTAGGTATCTAGATCCATCTGCAAATGCTGCTTGGTGACCGAAGATTGGCGCTAGTCGCCCATGTTGGTACGATAGCCAACCACGCCCCCCTAGTCCACCGTGACCAGCAGATGTTGCCGCACTTGCACCTATATTTCTATCCATATGGTAGCTATAGTCAGCCGATGCTATTCGATATATTGCACCTGACCCATTGAATTTATAATTTGTACCATTAGATCCTGTCGTCAAGATTGTATTTGCATCATAGTCCGTCAGCCATAGGTGCCAAGTCCATAGAATAGTATTAGTGGTAGCATCTGTTACCGACACTACGATATTACCCGGGTTGTTATAGTCCTGTGGAATAATCGCAATAAAGCACGGTTCACCATTCTGATCCCCTACCTTTTGTAGCTCTATACTATTTGTCGTAAGTACGTTATCATAGGCGTATGTCTGCACATTCCAATTATCAGTATTGGTGAGATCGATACTTGGGTAGAACTTATTAATCTGATATCCAATAGGAATATAGTACTCTCTAATGGCATCTGGCGAAGAGTTTACAAAGTAGCAATTAGACCTCACAAGAGTAGTCTGAGTAGCGTCATCAAGCCCCAGCATATCATTTACATCTCCGATATCTGAGTAGTCAATAATCTCTACTGGCGAAAAGTCAATGGTCACTTTCGTTGTAATAATACCTGCAATTATCGTTATCTCATCGGTTTCATAACTTGGATTTGGATACATTACACAGGTTAGTGTCTGATCGTCCTTGTTTAGCGTAACGCTATTACCCGTTGGCTTACCCGTACCATCATACTGAATGCTAAGATCCACTGGGTTTACATTCGTATAGAAGTCAATGATAATCTCCTTGCGTTCATTTGGTAGGTACTTAACAGTATAGTTTGCCTTCTCGAGGTTTAGGTAAGTATATGTTACCTCAGAGATAATTGTCTCTGAATCAGCCCAATCTAGCAGCTGTGCCGAGACTACAACCTTACCTTCGAGCGGGTCGATATTAAAGATATAGTGGTACGATTTGCCCATCTCCAATACGCTATTCTCTGGTAGAGGTAGAATCTTTACAACCTCCTCAGTACCATACGTGTAATGCAAGGTAAAGAATGATGAGTGGTCATAGAGGTTCTGAGGTATCAAAAATAGCGAATTATTCAACGCATCGCCAAATATTGGAGTCTGAGTCGCCTCAATCTCAACGTCTGCAACTGCAAGTGAGTACTTCTGAAAGTCATCATAACTACTCCACGTTGCACCTGAAGTCCCATTTGGGTACTTAATCACAGCACTGTGGGCAAGGTTTCCAAGATCAATCTTCTGAATTGTAAGTGGGCTATATGCGGCACTAGGAGTCACTTGATTTATAGCCGAGAAGCTCACCTTCGATAGTGCGTGATCTAGCTGAAGACCCACTACGTGCGTCTCATTCCTTACGATATTCTTAGCACCTCCAATAAGGAGGTCAGTATGTTCAGTAGGGTCATCACTCATCTCGCTATACTTAATAGCTATAAAGTCACCTACTGAGGCAGTGGCCGCATAGTTTTCATCATTCACAAACTCGACACCCTCATCTCCATATGGTGCATAGACATTAAAGTGGTGAAAATCAGAGCTCCACTTACTATCATCATCCAAAGGTGCCGCAGGTACAAATATACCCGACTCAGCATCCTTTACATACGATGTATTGAACATCTTGGCGCTATATTCATCTCTCGATGCACTTTCGCTATCGGCGGTATATGAGAACACCCCCATACTTGTTAGGGTCTCTGTCGTAATTGCCGCTCCCCTAGAGTTCGCCTCCGATGTCGAGGCACTAAAGCCAATATTATTACCGCTACCCGTTGGATCTTCAAAACCTACAATAGGCTCACAACTTGAAAGTTGCAAAGCTGCAATTACAACCATTCCAAAAGCTACAGATCTCTTCAACACTCTGCCAGCTTTTATATTATCAATGCTAAATATTTCCAATTTCCCCTAATTACATTATTACTACTCAACAATTATAAACGAGTTATAATTATCTGTTATTGTTAACTATACACCCTACACGAGTGCACATATTGAGCAATTGCAAAGATAATATAATAATTTTAATAATCCTCATGAAAGCTCTATAAAATCTTCAAATACCGACTAATGGTGTATTTGCATCATTAATTGACCTCGAAATTAAGGAGACAGAGGTAATAAAAAAAGAGCACCTCCTTGCCCATTATGCAAAGGAGGTGCTCCACTATTATAGGTTATTATACTAGAAGAATAGCATAAATTTCATATTATCACCGATATCTAGACTACCGTGATCTAAGACCACTAGTTTACCCTTATCATTAACACCCAGAATCATACCTAAATCTTCAGAGCATCTAAGCGATAGGCCACCCTCTTCCTCGAAAAATATAGCCCAAACGTACTTCTGGTCACTAAGCAGAACCTTTGAGTTCGCGAAGATCGCGTTATTATGCGAAAGGTATCTGCCATCGGCACTCCTAATTGCAACGGTATAGTCACTCATAGGCTCTATGATTAAGTGTTCAGCATCGCTTTCAATAAGTATAGCTTCACCCCTACCATCGAATGCCAAATGTTTTCCTTTAATCACAAAAGTTCCACCAACATTATCACTATCATTACTTGGTTCATCGTAGTTATCATTAGAGGTTACTGGAGGCGCAGTAGTCTCACCACCACTCGTAGCAGCTCCGCTAACACTCACAACACCACTAATACCCGGGTAGTTGACAATCACACCACTACCACTTCGCGCAAAGGTCTGAGCATCGTATGGAGCGTATGCCTTGCTACCATTAGCTAGGGTAAAGATAAATGAATTACTAGCCTTATCGAAGACTACACCCGTGGCCTCACTTCCACTATTAGTGGCAAATAGCTGTACCCAATACTTAGTTCCATTATCTCGCATACCAGTAGATAGGTACCTAAGATCGCGATTCATAATATTAGCCCTATGCCCCGAAGAGTTCATCCACCCCTCGACCGCAGCCGCTGGCGATGTATAGCCCATTGCTATATTCTCAGCACTTGTGCTATTTGTAAAGTTATTCTCATCGAATATCGAGTAGTACGCCTTACCCGTTGGGCGGTTGTGGTTGTAGTACGATAGGAGCTCTTGCGCACGAACAGCACTAAAGTACTGCATCCACTCTGTGGTCACAAAGATAGGAAGTCCTGCCCTCATACGCTCATTATTAGTAAGTCTAAGTACATCCCAATCCTCTTGAGTTGTGTTCTTAAGCTCAGCGGGTACTCTACTCTGGCCATATAGCGTGCTAACTGCACAGAGTAGAAAGATAAGTGATAGTAATCTTTTCATTGTCGTCTTTTTTTCATCATTATTTAATAACAAACCCTTTGCTATCAGTGCAAAAGTAACAATTTTTACCACAATTTCCAAAGCGAAGTGCCTCTATTACAATATCATTATAGCCCAATCTTTAACTCTCGAGCCTTTCGTATCGCCTCTATAGAGCTGCCGACACATAGCCTTTCGATAATATTCTGACGGTGACGATTAATCGTATTTATACTAAGCGATAGCTTCTCGGCTATCTCCTTGCTCCTATACCCACTCTCTATAAGCCTTAAGACCTCTATTTCCCTATTTGAGAGTATATTAACTCTATCATTATAGCTATATATCTCCCCCGTGGCAGAGTTTTGAATCACACCGCTAAATGGGCGTGGTTCGAGCTCAACGTATGCAAAGTTATAGAGACAGAGTGCTAACCATAGCGCACCGCCCTCGGTACTACTAAAGTAGATTGTACGGTGGAGCATCGAGATATAGTCCCCTTTTGTATCCCTCATTCGTATATTCGAAAGGGTATAGTAGTTGCATCGCTGCTCCTTACTACACCTCTTTAGTAACATAAAGTAGTGGAGCTCTTGGATATTGCGAGCCGTGAGGTCATCGGGATGGATAAGGTTATAGATATCCTCTTCCCATATCGAGTTCAGCTCCTGCCCACTCTCCACCGAGAGCCCAAAGCGATCGGCAACAGCCCCATAGTAGACATAACTACGATTCTGCGACATATCACTCAGCACCGCTATTGAGTTCTCTACCCGTGCATAGTTTTGAGCCACACGTTGGTAGTGAGCCAACAGTTCATCACTCTGAGTCGCACCAAAGTCTTGATTAAAGAACTCGCCTTCGAGTTGCTCTAATTGATGGTTATTTTTCACCATTGCATAGGTCATATTATGTTAATACCTTTGCAAAGGTAAAAATTTTAATGGTTATATTACTTATGAAAAGATTAATTAAAGGTGCGATATTTTCAGCACTACTACTTACAGCGACAACATCAATGGCACAAAGTTTAGAGAAGATGCAGTGGTTCAACGAGCCTGAGACTTGGGAGATAGTAAGCCCTACTGAGTTCCTGGTGCATGCTCCTGCAAAGACTGACTTCTGGAGAATCACACACTACGGCTTTACAGTCGACGATGCACCATTCTACTACGCTACTTACGGAGGTGAGTTCGAGGCTAAGGTAAAGGTTACTGGCATCTACGAAACCACCTACGATCAGGCTGGACTAATGCTACGTACTGACCACGAGAATGTAATTAAGACTGGTATTGAGTACGTTGATGGAGTAATGTATATGAGTACAGTTGTTACTCACGGGACTTCGGATTGGAGCGTTGTAGAGCTTGCCGATGCACCAAAATCTATATGGATCAAGGCTGTTCGCCGCCTCGATGCTGTTGAAATATACTACTCACTAGACGACAAGGAGTATAAGATGGTACGCACCTGCTACCTTAAGGACAACTGCCCAGTACAGGTCGGAATGATGGCAGCTTCACCAGACGGCAAGGGCTTTGAGGCTAGATTTGAGCACTTCAAAGTAAAGCACCTCGCTGACCTTCGCCGCCTAGAGTGGGCAGAGAGACAGAAGCATTAATAGTGATTTTTTTAACAGATGAGTAGTTATGGAAAAACTCCTAACTACTCTTTTTTTATAGATACATCTCATATATATTTGCATTTGAGATAGTGGGGAAACTTATCTCAAAAGTATATCCAAAGTATAAAAATTCAACTATGAAATCCGAGAAAAGAATAGAGTTTCTAGATACAACTAGAGCACTTGCCATCTTTATGGTTATTATTGTACACGCCTGCGAATTCTTCTATATCGGCAACCGAGAGTTTAGCGCAAGCGAAACGATGTGGGCAAATATTATCGATAGTGCACTGAGGATAGCCGTTCCAATATTTGTAATGGTCTCTAGTTACTTACTAATCCCAACTAAAGATACTATGGAGAGCTTCTATCGAAAGAGACTCCCAAAGATATTAATCCCATTCTTTATATGGTCTGTGATCTACGCCGCACTTCCTGCACTTTGGGGCGCAGTTCCCGAAGATCAAGTAGTAACACGACTTCTACGCATCCCATATATGTTTAACGATGGGCACCTATGGTATATCTATATGTTTATTGGGGTGATACTTTTTATGCCTATTATCTCTCCGTGGCTAAGGTCAGCGACAAAGCGACAGCTACAGATCTTCTTAGCTCTGTGGTTTATCGCCTCATTCCACCACTATATCAAGTACTTCGCCGATACAAATGAGTGGATAAGTATATTTGGGGAGTGTAAGTGGAATGAATTCTCGACATTTTGGAACTTCTCGGGCTATATTGGCTACGTTGTGCTAGCCTACTATATTCGCAAACATATTGATTGGGGCCGTTCAAAGAGCCTTATTATAGGTGCATCGTGCTTTGTTGTAGGTTGGGTAGTCGCTATGCTTTGGTTCTCGAACTTCTATAGCAGTGGTGATCTATACCTCTATGAAATTGCGTGGAGGTTCTGCGCTCCAAATGTTATCTTAGCATCATTTGGATTCTTTGTGATTATGAAGAATATTGGCCACCTTGGTAATAGTCTACTGGTACGAGAGATATCGAAATCTGCATACGGTATCTACCTATGCCATATCCTAGTGCTGAACTTTATTGAGTCTCACCTCAACTATATTAGCAGTACCCCACTAAAGATATTCCTATACTCCACTCTATGTCTAGCAGGCTCATATATCATCATTAAGGCTCTATCACTACTCCCTAAGGGTAGATATATCTCAGGCAGATAGCATAGTGTATATATACAGAGAGAGAGCACCCTACTTTACGTGGGTGCTCTCTCTGTATATATGCGATGTAAGTCTATATAACAATAGTATTTACACTATTTGCAGCTACTGCCACGCTGTACGGTTTAGAGTCGATATTAAGCTCTAGTGTTGTATCCTTACCCTCTAGTTCCATATATAGAACTACCACCTCGCCATTTGGATTCTCGAATACTAGACCCTCGAAGCCCTCAGGCGATTCGATATAGCGTGCACCCGGTTTAACGTAGTGGCTAATGTGCTTCATGAGGTAGTACTCGTGGGTGTATCTATAGCTATTATCCTCAGGGTTTACAACAACAAGTGAGTTCTGAGCCCAACCCCAACGGCTGATTCCACCCTCTTTCAGCGAGATATTCCAGTACATATATGCCGATACTCCACTATCAAAGTAGTGCTTCAGCAGACCCCAAGAGTGCTCTAGACCTGCCCAATCGTTCTTACCATTACCGCACTCCTGTTCGGTTTGATATAGGCGGATATCTGGGTAGTTCCTATGAATTTCGGCAACTGCGCCCTTGCCTGCCCACTGGAAGCCGACACCATCAACGTACTCTCTGCACGCTGGATTTTGAAGCATTGTGTCTAGTAGCTTAACATTCTCACGCTCCATAGTACCAAGCATTACCTCCACACCAATAGAGTCCATCTTTGGACCTAGGTATTCGGCAACAAAGTTACCAAGAGATTCAGCTCTCCAAAGACAACTTGGGAATATCTGTGCCGAGTTAAACTCATTCTGCGGCATTACCGCAAAGATGTCGATACCCTCTTTGCGGTACTCCTCTACATACTTTTGGAAGTAAAGAGCATACGCCTCTAGATACTCAGGGCTCTGGATAAACATATCCTCACCCTCATTATGTTGCTTATCTAGCGGAAGGTTATTGTGGTATAGTGGATCTAGGTTCGAGTCATTAGTTCTCGACGCGTAGTGCTTATTAACCTTGAACCACGTTGGAGGCGACCAAGGTGAACCCCAAATCTTTATCTCTGGATTTAGTGCCTGTGCAGACTTAATAAATGGAATTAGTGTGCTACGGTCACGCTCGATTGAGAAGTGCTCCATTGCAAGGTCACCATCGGTCTCATTGTATGAGTACCAATCGGTAGAGAAGTCATTTGCCGCCACTGGCATACGGCAGATATTAAAGTTAGCTCCCTGGTTTGGCATAAATAGCTCCTCGAGTATCGAGCCTCTATCCTCCTGGGTAAGCAGCGAAAGTGATGTCCAGCCAAGCTCATTAAAGCAGGCTCCAAAGCCCTCAATACTCTGCCCCTTCGCCGATAGTGAAATATCGTACTTGAGTATTGTGGCATCGCTGTCAATTACTGGAGCGACCTCGCTCCAAGGTGTTGTTTGAGTAGTGGTAACCTGCTTAAAAGTCTCCCCACTACAAGAGCCTAAAAGCGAAAGTAACGCTACAGGCATGATCTTTAATCTCTCTAGTTTCATATATAAATTGTGTTAGTTTTTTACACCCATGGGGGATGTTCACTAAACAAATATATAAAAAAGATATAGTAAAAGCCTATAGATCTCTATACAAAGTCGCAGCTAATCAGATACCTATAACACAATAATATACACTAAGTATCCTATTTTCTAGCAGCGACCTACCACTACACAACAACACATTTATAACTAATTATCAATAGTTTTCACGCTTTGAGCCATATTGTTAATCCTACAGCACTGTCCACGACAGAATTAACCCTAAGCAACCTCTTAGTATAGATAGCTCTCAACCTCACTTATACGAGCTGCGATATGGCTTACAAGTACATCAACCGCTCTATCAAAGTCGCCATCACTAGAGAGGAATGTACGATTTGACTCCTCGCTATATGCTGATTCTTGGATAAGGGTGAATAGCTCCGCGTACTTTGCACTTAGCGACTCATAGGTAAAGACCCTCTCGATAAAGTCAGAGAGGTGGCCATCAAAGATTGCCTTATACTCCTCCACTTCGATTAGGTAGCTAATTAGTGGCCACGAATCGCTTACTCTCCATAGCTCATCAGGGTCATACGCCTGCCTATTACCGTGACCATCTTGGAATGCTTCGTTGTTATCCCACGGTATCCAAGTCAGTAGACCATTTTGAGGGTTATTGTATAGGTAGTAGTTATGGGACATTGACCCATATGTATCCCAATTCTGAATTGTTAGGTTTGCCGCTAGCCACTTCATAAAGCCATCGACACTAAAGATCGATTCAAGTTCATCCTTCCACGCCTCTTGATCTGTTGTGCGCAGTGGGCTATGTAGGGCATCATATAGCGCCCTTAGGTCGCTATAGTCTGTGGTCTCTTCATTGCTCTTTGGGTAGAATTCATCTATATCATAGGTGCCATATCCAAATGTGGCAGCATCGCCATCTGGTTTATATAGATTACCCGAATCGTCACTAAATTGTGTCTCGATAACTGTATCATCTACCTCTTCGACAATAGTATATAGACCATAGTAGACTGGCCCTGATCCGTGATCTATATAGACCTCACAGAAACTAGTATTGGCAGCCGCTAGCCCAAAATCACGAAATAGATCTGAGGCCACCTTCTCGCGCATAAATGATTGGTCGAGATAGTTATTATTTAGGTTAAGCTGCTTGAATCCGTAGAACCTTTGGTTCTTAAGCGCTGGGTAGTCATCCTCCCACTCATCGAAGTCTAGCTTTAGAGATAACTTATCGATATTCGATTGGTACGACGAACTAAGGCTTGAGTTACCCTTGAATCTTACACCTACATTATACCAATCTAGGCCTTGGTATGTGATAGTCGATTGAACCCATATTGGAGTAAAATCCGTAGTTGAGTTATCTGGCATTCCTCCTCTAATATTCTGCGCCAAGTCCTCCCACATTGCATCCCAATCGCTAGGAGCTATTGTAACATCTATACGGTGTACTCTATCTTGTGCAAATACAACAGAGAAGTTTGGCTCTACATCATTACTATGGGTCTCTGTGCTCCAATCGGGGTATAGCTCACCATCGTCACTAGGTTCTACAATCGTTGTATTACTTAGTCCATCGGTTCTATACTCAAACCACTGGCACTCCTCGCCGCCATCCTCTACTCTACCATATGATTGATAGCCTGCCTCCTCGGCTGGGAGCTCTAGTGTGGATACGACTGAGAGTTCACTATCCATTAAGTATATAGTCTCCCCATTACCACTAATACCAAATAGAAAATCTACATCCTTATACAGAGCTATAAATCCTCCGCTCTCAATTGTAGTACCCTCAGCAAAGACATAGGCACTTTCGTCACTTGCATTAGAGTCATTGACTACATAGCCACTTAAATCTACACTCTCTAGGGAGCCATTGTATATCTCGACAAAGTCATCCGATGATGCTGTCTCATTGACCACTAGACCTCCAGTGGGCAGCGTGCTACTCCCTTGATCAGCGCCGCTATCTGTTATATTATCCTTTTGACACGACGTTGAGATAGTAATTAATGCCATAAGGCTAAGTGCATAATAGACTCTTTTCATATATTCAAGTGTTAGATTAGTATGTAACTTCCCCCAGTAATTAGCGCATAGAATCTACGCTGCATCTTACATAGATGTATAAAATTATTAAATGTTAAAGTAGCCCCTAAAATTTTTATATAAAAAAATAAGGGCACTGAAGATATCTAAAATCTTCAGCGCCCTTAACATCTTATCTTCAAGGCTTTTAGTATGCACCCTGCGAGTAGGTCATCTCATATGAGTGGCTATATACCTCAAATACAACTCCAAATGGATCCTCCACGTAGCACATTCTAAATGGCTTCTCATTTGGGTAGTACTCCCTAATTGGCATACGCTGCTTACCACCTGCCGCTACGATCTTCTCTACCATACCCTCAACATCTGGATCTTGGATACAGAAGTGGAATAGGCCACTTTTGAATGGGTCGAACTCTGGTCGCTTATCGCCACTGCTCTTAAATTCAAATAGCTCTACGCCAATCTTATCGCCAGTAGATAGGTGTGCAATGCGGAATGAACCCCAGCCCTCGCCAAAGACGTCTATACACATCTGTCCGATTGCCGTCTCGCTCTCCTCGACTACTGTAGTTGGCTCCATAATAACGTACCAACCCATTACCTCTCTGTAAAACTTCACTGCTTCCTCGATATTTGGCACAGTGATACCGATGTGCGAAAATGCACGTGGATATGTAACTCTTTCCATACTTTTATCTGTTTTAATTTTTGATTCTTTATGCTCTGACGCAAAGGTCGAGCCAATTACTGCTGATGTTGCTACAAGTAGTAACAATGATAAAACAACTCTTCTCATTTTTCTATTTTTTTTGGTTTCGTTTGCAAAGGTCATACTTTATTCTTACTTTTGCAAGTACTTACAAAAATGATATGTAGTTACAAAAATGTGTATTTTATGGATAATCAATGTGATAAGCCCAAATATTTTTTCAAAGAAAATTCATACCACTGCTCACTAGCCCTTGCAATGGAGCTAATTGGAGGTAAGTGGAAGAGTATGGTGATATACCACCTAAAGGATGGTGCAATGCGCTCAAATGAGCTTCAACGCACCCTAAAGGGTGTCACAAATCGTATGTTTACCCTAGCAGTTAGAGAGTTGGAGCAATCGGGGCTCGTTGAGCGTATAGCCTACCCTGTCGTGCCCCCAATGGTTGAATATAGGCTAACGGCTAAGGGCGAGAGCGTACTACCAATCATCTTAGAGCTTGCAAAGTGGGGAATTGAGGTATCGGAATAGCGACCAATATAGAGAAAAGTAGGGCTGAGAAACTAATATAAGTTCTCAGCCCTACTTACTTCAACTACCCAGGCGATTACTTCCCTGAGGCTGTAAAATCTATAGGCAGCCTATAGTTAAACCTAACTGGTTTATCTTTATTTTCACCAGCCGTCCACTTTGGACTACTTTGGATAGCATCTGTAGCTATCTTCTCAAGACGAGCCTTCCCATCTATGAAATCATTAAGATCAACTGTACCCTCAAGCACACCTTCACACTTAATATCGGACTTTAGTATCTTAACCGAAGAGACAGAGCCATCCTTCTCGATAATAAAGCTCAGATGTATTCTCCCCCCAATTCCTAACTTCGCAATATCGCTAGGGTACTCCATCTGACTAGCTAGCCACACTCTAAAGTCATTGAGAGTTGCATCTTCGGCAATAAAGATAGGCACTGGAGATACTTCACTAAACATTACTGGATAGTCCTCGCCCAGAGGAGGAACTTCATTGATGGTAGTGGCATCGATGTTGAGAGAGCCTTGCTTAGAAGAGAAATTTTGCGTAAATTTGTAACTCTCAACCACCTTGGCATATGCCCTAGCACTTGAGGAGTTAAGCAGTAGTAGTGAACATACTGCAACGATAGCTACAACGACCGCACGCAAAGCGGTGCTTAGTACTGATTTTTTTGACTTTTTCATCATGGTAATTCTTTGTTTAAGGTTGCTGTGATTCAGGCTGTTGGACATTGTGTAGAAAGCGTTGCCAACAGCCCTTTTTATTAATAGTAGTTGATAGTTCGTTGCATCAAATCCTCCCTTAATCACCATATCATCCGCTGCGTATTCGTGAGATAGCTTCAAGCTCCCCTTTATAAGCCATACAGCAGGGTTAAACCACATCACTACAGATAGTATATCGAGCAGTAGTATATCCCAACTGTGGCGCATCTTGCAGTGTGCAAGCTCGTGAACGAGCACCTCCGTGCCACTAGTTTGTAGATCTCTACGACTGACTACAACATGCCCCATCCAACTAAAAGGACTAAGTTCCCTATCATGGATAGTATAGCGCACCCTTTGACTTAGCCCAACTTTGGCTTCACACTCAGCAACTAGACCATCGAACTCCGAACCCCTGCACCTGCTAGAGCGAATAAGTAGAATCAGCCTACGGTACTCTTTGAGCTTTAGGGTAAGTGTTACTAGTACACCTAGGAGGTATAGTATAGATAGGGTGGTAAAGACTATATTACTATAGCTAGATGCCTCAACACTCCTTGAGGCCACCTCACCAACCTCGTCACTCTGAGTGGCAGCAACCATAGACTCAACTCCACCAACCCCTACACTCCCCGAGCTTAGGTCAAGGAGTGGCAGCAGTAGCGACACGCCACATATCGCCAACCACATTACACGTATTAGGTTATAGTGCTTATCCTGCATAAGTAGCAGGCGACCAAATAGATATAGCACACACATTATCAATGAGGCGCTAATAAGGTATGTTGCAAATTGTGCCATTGTTTTTTTATTCTTTATTTACTAGATCAATAAGCTCTTGCAGCTCCTTTGCCGAGATCTTCTCGCTCTTTACAAGCGCAGAGACTGCCGATATTGCCGAGCCAGTGAAGTACTTATCCACCACCGAGTTTACAAGTGCTTCGCTATAGTCATTCTTTGAGATAACTGCAAAGTACTCGAATGCGCCACCACGTGATGTATAACCGATAAATCCACGTGCCTGCAAGCCCCTTACAACCGTTGAGAGTGTATTAAAGTGCGGGCGCGGCTCATCATAGAGTTCGTGCAGATCGCGTATAAACATTGCACCTCTTTCCCAAAAGAGCTCCATTATCTCCTCCTCCTTCTTCGTTAGCTTTAATCCATCGTTCTTCATTGCTATTCTCTTTAGTAGTTTTGTTATATTACAAAGGTAACTACAAAAAATAGTTATTCAAACTAAATTTTATAGTTACATCTAAAAATATATCCTGTACGCATAAATCTTTAGGCCACCTACAACATTAATTCACTGTAAATCTAAGAATTAAACCACAATAAAAACAGATAAAAATTCTGCATGATTTTTGAATTTAGTAGCATACAACTAACCCTTTATTAAGAATTTAATTTAAAAACTATAGATATTCTCTACCTCACAACGCAGGGGGCTAAAGAGCAACCCGCACTCTTGTAACTTTTAAGTACAATAGCTCAATAAAAACCCTAAGGGGTAAAGAATGTAATAAATATCTCTATCTTTGCACATACGCTTCTAAATTAAAACCACAATATATCCATGATACACCATAGAGTACTTCCAGAGGAGTTAACGCCTAGGGCAGCGGAGATATTTGATGCTGCATTCGGCAGCAAGCTAAGCTCTTTTATGTCAAAGAAAGAGACTAGAGCAAAGCTATATAGGGCTATATTTAGAAAGACTCCAATAGTATATATAGAGGAGAATGGCGATCTTATGGGACTACTTATACCCTCTACATCAACTTCACCGAAGATGCTCACCTTCAAGGAGGTAATATCGACCTTAGGGCTTATCAAGGGCATACTACCTGCTCTTCAACTCCTTATAATGCAACATAGGGCGGCTGTAGGCTCAGTGAGTATTGAATTTCTTGCAGTCGATAGCAAACTTAGAGGAAGGGGGATCGGAACACAGCTATTTGAATATATCGAGAATTGGGCAGTAACTAATGGCTACTCTAGCCTAACTCTTGAGGTCGTAGATACTAACCTTAATGCAAAAAAACTCTATCAAAGGCTCGGTTTCATAGATATAAAGAGTACTAACCTAGGCTTAATGAGCAGACTCTCAGGTTGGGATTTTAAGTGCGTATTTTCGATGAAAAAGGAGCTCACTGTTAGGTAGTTTAACTATCACCATAGTGATACCTACATTGCTCGAAATTAGGCTCTTGACCTCTCTTTAGGCTTTACTTTAGGTGCAGGGTCACGTAGCCCCTCGACAGCTCCAGCAGATACAGCCCATAGATATAGGCTCGCTACACTCGCATATGGGGAGTATCTACGCTGATACTTCCTGAATAACTCCTTTGTAATCTTCCGATGGCCATAGACCATCCTTAGTCCACGGACTATTGCTAGATCGCCATAGCTAATAATATTTGGGCGTTCCATCGAGAATGTCATCAACATCTCAGCAGTCCAAACACCGATACCATTTAGTTTAGATAGTTCAGTGCAGACCTCCTCATCGCTCATCTCACTTAGCGACTCTATATCAAGCTCACCGCTGAGCACCCTTTGGGATAGTGATTTAATATACTCCACCTTGCGAAATGAGAGTCCACATCCCTGCAACTGCTCCACCTCCATATCGCAAATATTATGAGGTGTAATTTCACCTAGCAGGCTAAGAACTCGCCCCCAAACAGTAGCGGCCGCCTTGGTCGATATCTGCTGCCCCACAATTGCGTGCACAAGTGAAGAGAATAGATCTGGATTAACCTCACGCTCAATCATACCGACCTCGTCGATAACCCTTGCGAGCTTACTATCTCGGCTCCTTAGGTGCTCTAACTCACGCTCTGAGTATTGAAATATCTGTGCCATTACCTTACCCCTAATGTATCGTTTGAGTCGGCAGGTGCCTGCTGTCGACTATCTATGCTGTACTCTCTAACTACCTCGGCAACACGTATTGTATAGCTCTCAAATAGCTGCATAAAACCTCGCCTCTGCCCCTCACGGTGCATTAAGTTATTGCGCCACGCATCCACGCTCGCCATATCTTGCCATATACTTAGGCTCAACAACTTCCCCTCCTCTACAAGGCTCTCGAAGCGTTCAGCACTAACTATCCCCTCGGCCTTTAGTAGTTCGTCCTTTAGGGTCTTGGCTATCTCTAAGTACTCGGCTTTACCCTCCTTAGTGGGCTTTACCTCAAATATCACTACTACACTCATCTCTATTATCTATTTTCTCTTTTACATACCTCCCATCCTATAATCGACTGCTTGCGCTCAGGGAGCCAATGGTACTGCCCCACTACCCCTTCGCTACGAATAACTCTATGGCACGGTATTATATATCCGATAGGGTTCTTAGCCACAGCAGAGGCAACCGCCCTCACTGCGCTACCCTTGCCGACCATCTTTGCCACCTCGGCATAGCTAGCAATTACTCCAGAGGGAATACTCAGCAGAGCCCTCCACACTTGAATCTGAAATGGCGTTCCCTTTAGCAGTAACTTCATACCCTCACCACTCCTCACAAATATACTATCGACTATCTTCTCTATCTCACTATCGCACCTGCTAAATTCAGCACCTTGCCACTGTTCCGATACGCTTTGCAGCACGCTATCTAAATTATCATCCACAAACTCAAAGGCGCATACTCCTCTTGCAGTTGTGGCAACCATAGCCATCCCGAAGGGTGTTGGTGCTACTCCATAGGTAATCTGCAACCCACTCCCCATCCTCTTATACTCACCCGGGGTAACGGCCTCTATCTTAACCATAAGGTCATATGCTCTTGATTGCGCTGATAGCCCTACACTTTGGCTTGCTTCGATTAGATTTGCACACCTCAGTATCTCGCCCTTTAGCGCCTCAACAGTCAGATGATCTACGAACTGTTTAGGGGTAACTCCTGCCCACTGTGAGAATAGGCGCTGAAAGTGGTACTTACTCAGCCCCACATGCTCCGAAACCTCATCTAGCGAGGGTTGACGCTTATAGTTCTCCGTTAGGAACTTAATCGCCTTCTCTATTCGTTTGTAGTTTATCTCTTCCACCATACTATTATTAGTCATAACTCAACAAAGGTAATAGTTTTAAGCGGGGTAAACAACCCAAAAATTGCTAAATTAAGCAGGTATATATAAGCAGATATGCTAGAGACCTCCCCCACGAGTGGGAAATTCCTAGCATATCAATAATAGTATAAAGGGTATGGTAAACTACTCGATTCTAAATGTAGCCCCTAGCTGCAAGTAACCCTTACTAGCTTGTGGATTGACCATTCCTGCAATAAATATCGGCACGGTATACTCCCCTATCGATACTTTGCGCTGAGCTCGTAGCATAACTTGAACAATACCGGGTCCAGTGCCAAAGAAGTTTGGGCTGACACCATCATCATTAAGAGCAAATGCCGCCCCGACACTTCCATCCACTTGCCATCTATCCCTCTGATAGATTCTGTACTCAACGTTACAGAATGTAGAGTAGAGGTTCTCGGTATTCTCAATATTTCGGTCTCTACCAAAGAGTACTGTCGACCAACTAAGGGTTAGCGGAAAGTCATCACCAAAGTAGTACTTAAGCGTTGCATCCAAAAATCGCCCTGTCTGCGATGGGTTATAGTTAAAGAACTCACGGTTATTATAGCTCGCCCCATCGGAGAAGTTGTATGTATCGACTAGCGTGAAGGATAACCCCTCTACTCTATATGAGGCGTAGTAGTTAAACTCCTTGTAGCTACCCACAACATTAGTTCCGCCCCAAAAGCCGACCCTTAAGTTGCCATCCATCAGACTATAGCCCAAATCGGAGGTAATAACTACTCCATCTGCAACTTCACCACCACGCCACAGGTGCATATTCTGCAAGTTCACCTCGATATGTGGCTGAGCAAAGAGAGCCATAGGCAGTAGTGCCATAGCAATCGCTGAATATATACGCTTCATAACCCTACTTATATTGAGGTGGTAGTATCGGCATTGCACCGTGTTGAGTGCAAACAAATGCCGAAACCCTCACTGCCCTTAGGTGTGCATCTCTTACAGAGTCACCGCGAAGTACCGATGAGATAAAGGTAGCGGTGAATGAATCACCAGCTCCGACAGTATCGGCAACATCGACCTTTGGTGTTGCCACAAATGAGACACTACCCGGTGTAAATACATAACTGCCATTAATTCCACAAGTTAGGATCAACATCTTTAGGTTGAACTTCGCAAGTAGAATCCAACACTTATCCTGAAGGTCTATGCCCGGATAGCCAAACATACGGCTAATTGCCACTAACTCCTCATCATTTATCTTTAGGATATTACAGCGCTCCATCGACTCTGTGATAATCTCCTTTGTATAGAAGCCCTGCCTAAGGTTAATATCAAAAATCTTATATACGTCATCACCCGTTGGCATAAGTTCGATAAAGCGGCTAATTGTTGTGCGCGAAACAACGCTACGCTGTGCTAGTGAACCAAAACAGACCACACTAGTAGACTTTGCTAGATCCTCGAGTTCTGGGCTAAATGGAATATTATCCCACGCAACGCCCTCTCTAATCTCATAGACTGGAACCCCAGCGCTATCAAGTTCCACGGCAACTGTTCCCGTTGGGTAGCTCACCTTTTCGATTACATAGTTGAGTCCATTCTCATCGAAACGCTCTAGTAGTTCCGCTCCTAGTTTATCATCGCCCACAGCGCTGACTACCTTTGAGTCAAAGCCAAATTGCGATACGTGGTAAGCAAAGTTTGCTGGTGCACCACCAATTTTTCTCCCTTCAGGAAGCACATCCCATAGCGCTTCACCAATTCCTACAATATATCTTTTCATTACTCTAGTTCCTCCTTTTTTACATGTGATTTAACAAGTGCGTAGTATAGAATTACAGCTTCGCACACAACTACAATTGCCCAAGTCCACTGCCACGAATCGAGGCTATCGGCCATAAAGCCCTGAAGTAGTGGAAATACTGCTCCACCAAATACTCCCATCATAAAGACTCCAGATGCCTTAGAGGTGTACTCCTTTAGTCCATTGATGGCAAGTGTAAAGATTGCGCCCCACATAATCGAGTGGCATAGACCAACTGATACTAGAACCCATAGATTTTGGGTAAAGATTGCGAATATCGTCATAATAATCGCTGCGATTGCCACTACCGTTAGCTGAGTTCTAGCCGAGATATGTCTTAGGAAGCTAGATAGTGTACGGCCAATCATAAGTCCTCCCCAGTAGAGAGTTGCAAGTAGTGCTGGAATACCAAGCTCTATGCCTCCGACTACTAGATTATCGCTGCCTAGGAATAGTAGAGGCTCGCCCTTCTCGATAAGTTCAACTGCGTGAAGGTTGATATTCACCCCAATTGCAACCTCGCCACCAACGTAGAAGAATATAGCGATCACACCCCACTTTAGGTGGCTAAAGGACCATATACTACGCTCTAGCTTCTTAGGGCTAAATGTACTGGTGATATTTGGTAGCTTTAGTTGAGAGGTGATAAGTGTAACTACAGCAATTGCTATTGTTACGAATATAAATGGCATTATCAGCTGATCGGACTTAACTGAGCCCATAGCCACACCCGCAAAGATTACACCTGTTACGAAGAATGGAGCGATAGTAGTACCAAATGAGTTGATAGCACCCACGATACTCATTCTCTGAACCGCTTGGGTTCCCGGGAGTTTATAGGCATTTACATAAGGATTGATAACTACCTGTAGGATAGCTGCCGACGAACCCATAGCGAATGAACCAGCAAGGAATACAAAGTAACCCCACGGCACATAGTCCGTCCCTAGATTTATACCTGCATCCTTAAAGTTCGATGCAAATATCGAAGAGAGTAGATAGAGCAAGAGACCCACTATCATAATTAGAAGTGCCCTCATCAGCGCTGTCTTATATCCAAACTTATCTATCCAGCGTCCTCCCAGTGGGCTATTTAATAGATAGCCCAGGAAGAAGAAGAACGGAATAAGTGTAGTTAGAGTGTTACGAAGGCTATCGGCTTCGGATAGAAATGCAACTTGGAGTGGTGCTTGAAACTGTCCATTAACAGTCGTTAGAAAGCCCACAATAAAGTATATAAAGGTTAGTAGAGCAAATGGCCCTAAGCTATATTTATTCTTTGTCTCCATATCAACTGCCTAGATAATAGTCTCTAAAACTGCCATTGCGCCTCTCTGCTCGATAGTAAATACCATCTGGCGATATAGCTCTACAAATTTAGGATATTCTGTGAGATTTACCGCTGAAAATGGCGATGCACTTAGGAACTCGACTGCATCATCCGAAGCTATCTTCGCTAGATCGTCTTGTGTGATCTGAGGCTCGAAGATCTCAAATGCAATAGCCTTATCGTCCTTTTGATACTTTAGGTAGTGGCGATACGCAGCGATAAGGTATGCAATACGTGTCATATCGTCGCCTGCTGGTAACATCTTAGCCACTATAGGCATAACATATACAGGGAATTTAGATGCACCATCACCACATAGTCTTGAGATCTGGTCACTAACTGCCGAGTTTGCAAATCGCTCAATAAGTGTCTTCTTATATAGATCAAGGTCAGTATTCTTTGGCGCTGGAACGTATGGAGTTACATCTAGGTTCATAAAGTCCTCAACAAACTTTACAATCTTACTATCTGCCATAGCTGCATCTACCTTACGGTATCCGCTAAGTAGCGATGGGTACGAAAGTAGCGTGTGTGAGGCATTAAGTAGCGAAAGCTTCATATTCTCGTATGGGGCAACGTCATCGGTAAACTCAACACCAACTCTCTCCCACTCTGGGCGACCTGCCGCAAAGTTATCCTCAACTACCCACTGAATATAGTCCTCGCAATATACTGGAGCAAGGTCTTCACGCTCTAGCGTTGCGTTAATTCTCTCGACATCAGCAGGAGTTGTTGCAGGTGTAATCCTATCCACCATACTATTTGGGTATGTGATATTAGCCTCTGCCCAAGCTGCTAGTTCGCTATCTTGCTGTGCGAAGAAGTCCGAAAAGATCTTCTTACACACATCTCCATTGTGCTGTAGGTTATCGCAGGTAAGGATAGTTAGAGCACCACCACCAGCTGCAACTCTTCTGCGTAGACCCTCGGCAATATAGCCAAATACACTCTTCGGCGATGCTGGGTTCTCTAGGTCGTGACGCACTGCGTCGCTATCAAGGTTATATCCGCCCTCGGTGATTGTCATAGAGATAATCTTAAGTGCTGGATCTGCAACCTTAGCTATAATAGCTTCGCTATCTTCGCCGCTCCAAAGTAGTTCAACAAGTGAGCCGATCCACTCTACTGAGTTCTGGCCATCACGTCCACATACAGTTAGTGAGTACTTACCACCTTGGCTCTTTAGCTTACGGTATAGTGTCTCATCGCTTGGCATAAGCATAGCACCACAGATTCCCCACTCTGTGCTACCGCCTAGGTTAAGCAGTGCATTAGTGTAGCTTTGAAGGTGTGCACGGTGGAAGTTACCCACACCGAAGTGAAGGATTGAAGACTTTACACTCTCTGAGTTGTAGTTAATGTTAATTGTATTCATGATTTTTGTTTTTTGGTTATTGTTTAGAACAAACTTACATCATAATAGTAAAGATATCACAAAAATATCTCTGCATTTTTTATGCAAACGTTTGCGGGAACGTTCCCAAAATCTGCAAACGTTTGCAAAGGGACATATTTTCACTAAATAAAAAGAATAGTATCACCCTGTAGGGCACGCACTGCGTATATGATTCTAAGGGGTATATAGCCTCCAATAGACCTCCTACTTTAGCAAAAATTAACTATAAAAATACCTACACAACTTCACATATAACTACTAATATACTAACCATTTGCCCTACACATTCAACACTTTACACCACCCTTTATTCACTAAAATTTCATGCCGTAAGTCATTTTCACATAGGAAGTTAAAATATATTCCCTATATTTAGATTACAGAGAGGTAAGAACTCTAGATAGCATTCAAAATAGTACCATCTAAGTAATTATTTTTATTAATTAGACAATAAAGTTCACCACTCTACAGTTAATATGTTGATAATTAGAAAAATTATGTTTAATTTTGTATTAAGATTTCAGATAAATATAAAGTGAGTTGTGTAGAACTCGACTCACTAAAGATATAATCTGCATACGATACTCCCATATCGAAAATCAGAAGATGACACGTACCATCATAGAGAGAGCTATTTTTATATTGATCCTCGCCTGCCTAATCCCAACTTCACTAGGGCAGGAGCAAAGGAAGATCGATATAAGGATTCCCTTTGCCCAAAGTCAATGGGAGGTAAATACAAAGGAGGGGTATAGTGCACTTATTCAACTTCACAGAGCAATTGAGGCGCTAAAGTCAGATAGCCTCAACACTATTAAATCTATTACTATAACTGGCTATGCCTCGCCCGATGGTGGTGAGAGCCTCAACGAATATATCGCGGATCTTCGTGCTGAGTACCTCGAAGATTTCCTATGTAATGTGATCGCGATACCCGCCACACTTATTGAGAATCGTGGTGGCAGCATCGATTGGGCACAACTCGCCGAACTTGTAGCAGGCTCCAATATGGAGTACCGTGATGAGGTGCTCTCAATTATCGAGAGCCAACCTTCTGAGACTTGGAGCAAGGTAAATCCAAACGATAGGTGGCTGACTCTCACAGATAGTAGAAATAAACGACTTATGGACCTTGCGGGCGGAGAGCCATATAGATATATGGCAGAGCACTTCTTCCCTGAGATGCGCTCAGGCGGAGTTATAACGCTATACACACATAGCCTTAGCCCAAGGCAGGAGATACAACTAGCCGATACAATAGAAGACACTATAGGAATTACTATAACGGAGACTCCAGTTCAAGATGAACTCGAGGCTATCGAGAAGGTAGTAACCAAGGAGCAGAGCGCGGATATCCCAACTCCCGAGGTACTCTATGACTATAGACCATTTATGGCAATTAAGACTAACCTACTCTATAACCTAGCACTTATTCCAAATTTGGAGCTAGAGTTTATACTCTCACCTACACTAAGTCTAAATGCTGAGTTTGGTAGGGGTTGGTGGTTAAATCCGAATAACGGCTTTAGTTGGCAGGCGCAGACCTATAGCCTAGAGGGTAGGTATTGGTTAGGTGATAGGCAGGAGTTAGAACACCTAAATGGATGGTTCATTGGCGCATTTGCCCTCCACGGCTACTATGACTTCCAGCTTAAACCAAGAAATGGCACCCAGATAGATGCAAAGCTCGGTTTAGGCATATCACTTGGATACTCAATGGAGCTATCCAAAAGCTTAAACCTTGAGTTCTCGGCTGGCGCTGGCTACCTTATATATGAGTACCAAGATTACTTTGTGGAGGGAGGCGAGAGGCTGATTGCCGATGGAGCTAGGATAGCTGCCACGGGTATTCTACCACTAAAGGCCAAGGTATCGCTAGTATGGAAGATTAAGAGTAGAGTGAAGAGAGGAGGTGGCTATGAGAATTAGTCTGCTAATTGCAGTAGCGATAATGCTATTTGCGTGCGACACTCGTAGAGATATCATAGAGGATAAGAAGATGGAGATAACTATCAATATCGATTGGAGCGAGCTGCAGAAGCAGCCACTACTGGCCTCTATACTATTCTATAACCGCGATAACTCGAGTAGTAAGATCATACACCACACCAACTTTACCACAACTACCGTTATGCTACCGGTCGGGGTCTATGATGTACTATGCTTCAATGAATCATTCGGCGCACACGAGAATATTGAGTTTAGAAACGTCGAAAACTACCACACCATCGAGGCATATGCCGAACACTTTACCCCCAACGAAGGGTACGAGGTAGCACAGTCGGGGCAAGCTATTAGAGAGCCATCAGTGCTAGCTATCGATAGGTATGAGAACTTAGTTATCGAACGTGACTACTCCGAGGATTACCATAAGGAGATCAACTTTAAACCAAAGAGCGTAATCTCGACCCTGAGGCTAAAGGTAAACTTAAATGGAATTGAGAACCTATCGAATATTAACTACTCATCGGCCGCAATTAGCGGTATGGCAGAGGGTCTATTGCTAGCAAGTGGAGAGCCAAATGGAACTAGTGCTATTAACTACTTCTACTTTGGCCCAAAGTCCTACAACGAAGGGAGCCTTACCCAAGGTAGTATCAGCGGCCTACTTAGGTGCTTTGGCCCTGACAGGCCTATAACAAAGAGCACAGAGCAGAATATTGCAACGCTCTTCTTAAAGCTCCGAAATGGCACTGACCTCCTTTCAGACCAAGGCGAGCCGATAACAAGAGATATAACCGATGGGATGGTATATGATAGCAACTTAGATCTACATATTGACATTGAGCTTGGTTTGGGAGTCGAGGGCGACCCTACCATTACACTACCATTTGTTGAGGATAGCGAGGGAGGTAAAGAGACTGGATTCGATGCCGAGATCGAGGATTGGGGTGACGAGGAGGTTACCGACGTACCAATCGGTTAGTCGAAAGAGTGAAAGATATAGATCCACAAGAGAAAATTATTAACCCAAAAAAACAACTTAAAAAAATGAAAAAGACAATCTTAGGAATTGCAACACTAGCTTTTGCATTAAGCTCGTGTACGAAAGAGGCTGTTGTTGTTGACAGTGCGCCACAAGCCATCATATTTGGCGAGGCAGCTGTTGGCAATAACACCAGAGCAAAGACCGAAAATCCGGGAGAGATCAAGAGCCAATTTGAGGAGGGAGATCAATTCGGAGTTTTCGCGTACTACACTGGTACTGAGGACTACACTCCGGGTGTAAGTGCACCAAACTTTATGTACAACCAAGCTATCACTAGAACTGCGACTGCTAACGTTTGGAGCTACTCTCCTCTAAAGTACTGGCCAAATGATGTAACATCAGACAACGAGGCTGGTAAGGTATCATTCTTCGCCTATTGGCCAATGGCTAACCCTTCAAATGGAATTAGCGTTATCACCCAAAATGACGATGAACTAGATCCAGTAATTAGCTACAATATGGACAACCAATACGACCTAATGTGGGGTGTAAGTGCAGCTGACAACCAGCCACACCTTAACCTTACTAAGCAGGCGACTGACGACAAGATTAACTTCCTATTCAAGCACGCCCTATCAAGAGTTGGCTTCGAGGTTAAGCTAGGTGGTGATATTATTGCTGATGCTATGAGTGACGCTAGTACCACTGTGACTATCAACTCTATTGAGTTTGGTGGTACACTAGATGGAACTGACGTAGAGAATGACCTTGCACCTGCACTAGTGAAGAGCGGCCAACTGAACCTTAATAACGAGGGACAAGAGACTGCTAAGTGGGTAAATGGTAGCGACAAGTACCTTATCAAGCTAACGACTGAGGACTTTACCGAAGGTGGTACATTCAAAAAGGTTGCAGTTGATGGTACAAATGCTGCATTTACTGAAACTATCACAAACATTGGAGCGAGCTACAGTATGGTTATCCCATCGGATCTAAGCTCATCGAATGCAAAGATGCGTATTATCTACACTGTACAGACTGCAGATGGTAACCTAGATGGCGGCTTCTCTACAATCGAAAATAAGACTGTAGTTGACCTCGGCACTACATTCGCGAGTGGTACTGCGTATCTATACTCATTTACTATCGGACTAAACACTGTGAAGGTTACTGAAACTATCGAAGAGTGGGGTGATCCATCATCGACTTCAGTAACAGTTCCAAATCCATAGTCATAAACGACTAACTATTCTACCCTATAATTAGAGGTAGAAGAGACAAGGCCATAGGGGTTTGGTTATCCCTATGGTCACAATTAAAAAAAGTGAGACCTAACAACCTCCACTGCAGAGATTACCCTTTTATGAGAATTACTAACTTAAAATACTCTTTATTCATTGCTCTTGTAGCAACTATAGTTGGGTGCACCAAAGGAGTCAGCCCGACCGATATCCCTATTGACCCAAGTAGTGGCGACCTTATCGTTTTTAACACAAATAGTGGCTTCGATACAAGGGCACTCATTACAGAGGAGTTTGTCGATGGTGATGATATTGGTATGCTCTCATTCTACTTCCCCAATGGGGAGAGTGATATTAGCACACTACGCCCTGACTTTATGTACAATCAAAAGATTGAGTATAATGGTACTAGCTGGAGCTACTCCCCACTAAAGTACTGGCCGAATAATGATGGCGACAGACTAATGTTCTTCGCCTATTACCCATATAATGACGGCACTAATAACACAAATATACAGATTACCCCTGCAGATTACGTTGGTCGTCCACATATGACCTTTAATACCAATTTAAACCTTGATGATCAGCAAGATCTACTTGTTGCCAGAACTAACCTACTAACCAAGGGTGAGGTTCAGACCACCCACGGCGGCTCCGTACCCCTTAACTTTAAGCACGCACTCTCTCAGATTAACTTCTCAGTTCAGTTAACAGACTCTGCAAAGTTATTAATTGGCGAAGATAAATTTAGAGTCAGAGGTGTTGCACTCTCTAATGTATGGAATAGCGGTGTGCTGGAGATGGATGTAGATGATAATATACTGTGGGATCTCAATGAGGGGGGTAATATCAACACAAAGATATGGTCCGATGAGAACCCGAATGGAGAGCTAGACTACCTTAAGAACTACTTTATTACTGGTTCCTCATCCACGAATAACTACATCTCAATAATTCCAGAGGCTCCCAATGCCGATAACACTCAGTCAAAGAATGTTATCTTTGTGCTTCCGCAGCCGTTCGATAGCGACCCAAATATCAGCATAGTCCTTGGATACTACCTCGACTCTGAGACTCTAAGTAGTGGAGATCGTATAGTACGCCAACTCTCAACGGATGTTCCAGTCCCAGAGGGTGGAGTGGCGGCTTGGCAACCGGGGCAAAGGTATAGATATAACTTAATTGTGGACTATAGAGCTGGTGAGCCTAGTATGAGTGCCCACGTCTCTATCCTAGATTGGGACAACCAAGAGATGGATGCAGAGGTTGATGGCGGCTACTTTGAGCTAACTAAGGGGCGAAGGGACTACTATGCAACCGATAACGAGGGAGCAACGGGCACATCCGTTGTTATTCCATATGATACTGACTATAGCTCTATAAATGTAACCTCGACCCCTGCAGGCGGCACACCTATTATAAATGCAGCAAAGAAGGAGATATTATTCTTCTACTCGCCCTCGGTGGATCGCTACGAACTAACCATAACGCTCGGCAATGGCGCTAAGGAGCGAGAGGTAGAGGTATATGTCCATACAAAAGAGTTTGACTACACAAGTAAAGATGTGGTCGACGATCTTGTTGGCCCTACTGCTGATGGATCATTAAGGGTATCTAATAGCTATATAATCCGTCCTAGTGTGATGAATACTACATATATCCCAATAATGGATAGGATCAATACATTCTGGGAACTCTACACCGAGAATAATGAACAGAATATTATTGATGCAGAGAACTGGGTTGACAACGATGACTATAATGTCGATATAATATGGTACGATGGCGAGTCGATTGATGGTGTTCAGGTGGGTAAATCCTTCAATTCGGATATGAACTCTATCTATATAAACACCCCTATGAGCATTGAGAATCAGAATATTCTTGTGGCAGTAAAGTACAAAGGGACTATACTTTGGAGTTGGCACCTATGGATAACTGAGTATTGGCCATATGGATTTACTGCTCCCACCTCTCCTTCGGAAAATAGTAAGCTTAACCTTTCCTCTGGTGGTGAGGTACATCGCTATGGTGGAGCAGTTTGGCAGAGCTCTGGAACCTATGCCAATAAGTACATAATGGACAGAGACTTAGGTGCTATTAACACAAACTACGACCCTAACTACGGTACGGGGGTTATTAGGTATCAGTATGGGCGAAAGGACCCATTCCCAACCACGGGAACAAAGGTTATGGTATCAACTAAGACTAATACAACGATTGAAAATACCATCTATAACCCTACTACATTTAACTTTGGAGAGAGTATTCGTATCACAGATGCCCCTAACGATACATTTCTGTGGAACGATAAGCTAATGCCTGTGAACGCTGGCGGCAAGTCTATCTTTGACCCATCTCCGCTAGGTTGGCAAGTACCAGTACGGGGCGTATGGTCAGCATTTACCTCTGCAAACTATACGATCTCACTGAGTGGCGAGATTGGATTAACATATACCGCTGGAGGAGTTAATGCCTTCTATCCCACTAATGGATATATCGGAGGTGGTGATGGCGCTTGGGGAGGTGTTGCCTCGGCCGTAGGGATTGAATCGGCATATAGAGCTGCTACGGGATATACTAATGCCTATGCATATATACTACTAATTGTTCCTAACTCTTTTGTTAGAGTAGAATCGGGAGCTGTCCGAAATGGAGGCTTTAGTGTAAGGCCAATCCAAGAGTAAAATTTATAGAAGATTATGAAACTAGATAAGATACAATATATACTTTTAGCTATGGTAGCAGCACTACTACTAAGTAGTTGCCAAGCCCCTGATGGCTTTGAGATAAAGAATCCAAATCATATAGATGGACTTACACTCAGAGCTAACTTTGGTGTTGTAGACTTCGGTAGCAACACCACTACTCTTACTCGTTCAGGCTATGCGATTGCTACACCTAGGGAGATAGATATCGATAACGCTTATGTATTTGTATTCTCCGTTGAGCCTGACAACCCAAATGCTGCGGTTACCCTACTAGAGGCTAGCCCAATTATCCCCGATGCAAACTCACTAGACCAAGAGACTAGCTACTTTGTACTTACAGAGCGTAACGAAAATGTCAAGCTCTACTTCTTTGCGAATATCCCAAAATCTGCCATTGATCAATTTATCGAGGGTGGTGGTTATAACCCTGCCGTTGGACTTATAGGGCCACCAATGCAACCATATCCATTCTCGGAGTTTGTAAAGGTGACAATCCCATACTCGCTCGATAATCACGTACTAAAGACTACAATTACAGATGGTGGTTTGGAGTCCGATCTACCTATGTACATCGAGCCAATTCTACTTACATCAGTCTCTCAAGCCTCACTAGACGCAGTGCCTCAACCGATCCCAGCGGTATTTGCTTATGCTCGTATAGATATGTTTCTAAACGATGGTAGTAGCACTACCTCACTCAAAGAAATTAGCGTTACAAAGGCTCCTATACTGCCTCCAAGCCCAAGCGCTAGCTCAACACAGCAGTTCCTAGAGCAGAGCCACACAGTTACCCCTATAACAAACGAGAGTCCATTCCCTGCGGGAGTAACTGCCGAAAACCAAAGTACTAAGTATATCGGAGGGCTATATATGTACCCTACAAGCCCACTAAGGTACTATTCAACTACATTTAGCACCGATAGCGATGTAAAGACAAGTGTTGTTGTAAAGATCAATAGAGCAGGTGATGGCGAGAATAGTGGTGATAGATACTATAATATCCTAATCAACTACACCCCAGAGGGTAGCACTGGGGTAAGCTACGGTATTAACAATGGCACACGGTACTTAATAAGGCTCAATAGCCTCAACTCGCCCGGCTACCTCACCGAGGCGGAAGCCGTAGTTGCCCCCCCATCAAATGTAGATTACGATATTATCATCGATGATAGTGTTATAGATTTCTCATCTAATGGTCAATACTACCTCGGCATTGAGAAGGATAACTACAGCGCACTTATCGTCTCTGCACAGAGCAATATGCTCAACGTTACAGTCGACAGAAGCGACTTCTTTTGGGAGCGTGATAACCCATCGTGGTATATTATCGACGATAGCTTTGTGGAGGTAGATATCGACTTTTCTTATGGACTAGGCGAAGGGCTTGCAGAGGCAGATGTGAATATAGAGAAGCGAATCGAACTGCCCGAAGGCATCACAGTGTCCAATGCCAATGGTTGGACAGATAGTTACGGCAACCATAGTGTTACTCTCAAAATAGCACGTAGCTTCAATGGCGGAGAGGTGAAGATTGTAGTGGGCGAGCTATCGAAGACTATATATATCGACTTTCAGGATATCGTAACTACCGACTACACAGATATTAGCTTTGTGAATCGACTCACTGGGCTGAGTGGTGATGGCAGGGGTAATACCGAAGCTCTACGAGTTTCTAATAGCTATATTCTATCACCAAATGATGACTTTGCAACAGAATTCTACATCCCAATAAATGACAGAATTGAAGAATTTTGGAGTGCTGATTATGGAAACAACGCTACCCACCTAGGGCTATCAACGATCGACTGGCGTGAAGATGACAACTATACAGTTCAAGTACTTTGGAGCGATGGCAACCCGAATGGTATTACCGTTGAGAAGAGCTACTCTCCATCGTCAAACGTATCGTCGCCTCAGAATGCTATAAGAGTACACCTAAATAGTGGGGTAAGTGGTCAGAACATACTAGTTGCCGTCAAGCAGTCAGATACAGTAATATGGTCGTGGCACCTATGGATTACGAACTATAATCCATATATAACACCTTCGGGCGTAGTTAGTCCAACAATTGGCACCATTGGTGGAGTGGCAAGTGTTGTGGGTGGCAGTATATTCCGCTACGCCGGTGGTAGATTATGGGCAGATGGTGATCCATACTCTACTAGTGCTATAATGGATAGAAATATCGGAGCCACCTCTACCCTTCCTGAACTTAACATCAATAGCGGAAGTGTGCTATTCTATCAATTCGGGCGTAAAGATCCATTCCCTTGGAGCAACTCGTTATGGAGCCCAGCCTCGTCAGCCGGTACAGTTAGTTTCGCTACATCAGTCTACAATCCGACTACATATTACCAAAGTAGTGGCGGCAATTGGTCTAATCAAAATAGCGAGATTACAATTAGTTGGAACGATAAGAATACAGCCGTTGACAGCAATATAAAGTCGCTCTTTGACCCTTCGCCGCTGGGTTGGATGTTACCACACAAAGATGTATGGCAAAACTTCTCATCGACTTACCTTTCGTGGAGCTCTAGCGGTGATAATCACGGGCTTACGTATAACAGAGGGGATGTTTCGGCATATCACCCTATAACTAGGCATATCACCTATTTTTCTGGACTATTTAATGCCTCCCAAGAGGCTCTAAATTGGTCAACTACACCTGCAACCACTACCGTCGGGACAGCTATGGTCAGCTCAGGAAGTGTTAGCTCGGTAGTTAGCACCACGGAATATCTAAGAGCCTCAGGATATCCAGTCAGATCTGTCCGAGAGTTATAGATAATAAGACTTTTCACGTTAGGGTAGAATTTAGATTTCATACTTTTTCTTACCTTTGTAAGATTAAGTTTTTCAAAGATAAGAATAGAGATGGAAAGATACTTTTTTGAGGCATTCGAAGGGATGCTACGACTTGGACCGGGAAGCAAGTCTGCCACACTAAGTGCAATTAAAGATATAGCGAGAGATAAGGCCGTAAAGATCCTAGATATTGGATGTGGAGTGGGTACTCACACATTCTTAGTGGCCGATGCTCTACCTAATGCACATATCATAGCCATTGATAATAACTCAGACTATATCGAGGAGCTAAATAGAAGGGCTAAGGAGTTAGATCTAAGTGATAGAGTTCAGGGAGTTATGATGTCTATGTTTGAGATGACCTTTGAGGACGCCACCTTCGACTATATATACAGCGAGGGCTCTATCTATATTGCTGGATTCAAAGATGGCCTAAGGGATTGGAAGAGGTTTCTTAAACCTAACGGCTCAATTATATGTAGTGAGATTAGTTGGATAGTCGACAGCCCATCACCAGAACCTAAAGCGTATTGGGAGGGTGCATACCCACAGATTGACACCATCCATAATAAGGTTATAGAGGCAGAAGAGCTAGGCTACAGCTCTCTAGATACTACTACCCTACCCCCTGACTGTTGGACAGATAACTACTACGTGCCACTAGAGGCAAAGCTAAGGGAGATGAAGTTGAAGTACAGCGATAACGAAGAGGCGCTGAGTGTCATAGAGATGATCAACCAAGAGATTGATATGTACAATCGCTATGGAAGTGAATATAGTTACGTCTTTTACATACTACAAAGAGATTAGTTTATGGATAGCAACCTTTCAAGATATGGAGTAAGCAATATGTTTATCGCCCTTGCTACTGAGTATCATGAGTATCAACTCGCAAGGGTAGTTACCCAATATAAAGGCGCATATAAAGTTGTCAGCGAGCAAGGCGAGGTTCTAGCCGAAGTCTCGGGTCGCTTTAACTTTGAGGCAGACCAAACCATAGACTATCCGTGTGTAGGCGACTGTGTTATGATAAGTTACGAGGATGGAGCAACTCGTGCTATTATTCACCATATCCTCCCTCGAAGAACGCTATTCAAGCGTTCGGCAGTTGGGGTAAGTGAGCAAGCGCAGGTCATAGCCACAAATATCGATGTGGTATTCCTATGTATGTCTCTTAATAATAACTTTAACCTAAGCCGACTAGAGCGCTACCTTGCCATTGCGTGGGATAGCGGAGCTAAACCTATAGTTCTACTTACTAAATCGGATCTAGCAGGAGATAACCTAGAGCAGTTAATTCAGCAGGTTGAATCAATTGCACTATATACAGATATTATCACCATCTCAGCCTTTGATACAGATATAGAGTCTAAGTTTGCACCACACATTACCAGTGGAGTAACTGCCGCCTTTATAGGATCATCGGGCGTGGGTAAATCGACAATAATCAATCGCTTAATTGGTAGAGATAGCATCGCTACGCAAGATATCAGCAAGGGAGATAAGGGGCGACACACTACCACGGGCAGAGAGATCTTTCCACTGCCATCTGGTGGAGTTGTTATTGATACGGCAGGTATGCGTGAGATTGGCGTAGATAGTGCAGATATGTCTCGTTCATTCTCCGATATCGAAACCCTCGCAGAGGAGTGCCGCTTCGCCGATTGCAGCCATACCACTGAGCCGAGCTGCGCTGTGAGGAGTGCAATAGAGGATGGTACGCTAGATGCACGAAGGTTTAGTAACTACCTGAAAATTAAAGACGAGAGCAGCTATGAGGGCCTAAGCTCTAAGGAGATTGAGACTCAGAAACTAAATAGAATGTTTGCCGAAGTTGGCGGAATGAAGAGCGGTCGAAAGGCAATACGAGAGAGCGTTAAGCTCAAAAACAGATAAATTCACACCACAATGGAGATAAAAAAATGGCAATTCAATAGGCTCTACCCTCTATATATTGGAAAGGCGGAGCGAAAGGGCAGAACAAAAGAGGAGGTCGACGAGATTATCTGTTGGCTCACTGGCTATACTCCTTCTCAACTCCAAGAGGCAGTTGATGGAACTGTTGAGTTTGGTGAGTTCTTCAGTTCAGCACCAAAGCCTAATGAGAATAGAGCTCTAATCACGGGGTCAATATGTGGAGTTAAGCTCTCTGAGATTGTAGATCCTATCGACAAGGAGATTCGCTACCTCGACAAACTCATCGATGAGCTAGCAAAGGGCAAATCAATGGATAAAATTTTACGAAAATAGATTATGGTAAAGATAGATCATATAGCAATTTGGTGCGAAAACATCGAAGCGATGCGCACATTCTACACAACGTACTTTAACTGCACGGCAGGAGAAGTGTACTACAACCCAACTAAGCTCTATACCTCTTACTTCCTCTCGTTCGAGGGAGGAGGGGCACGTATTGAGCTAATGCACCGCCCCGATATTACTACAGAACCTCACCATAGGGGTTTTACTAAGGGTGTTGCACATATCTGCTTTGAGCTAGGTAGTGAATCGAGCGTTGTTGAACTCACCGAGAGGCTACGAGCAGATGGCTACACTATCGCAAGCGAGTGCCGCACAACGGGCGATGGCTACTTTGAGTCGGGCATCCTCGACCCAGAGGGCAACTACGTAGAGATCTCAGCATAGAGACTCAGAGCAATTGAATTGCATAAGATAGGAAATAAGAGTACCTTTGTACTTGGACGATAAATTCATCAACCAATATGGAGACTGCAAACTTTGGATATGAGGTAGTGGAGATAAACAGCGGTAATCTGAATGATTATCGTGTGTTGGTGAACCTTCTATTTATTGCGAGGTGTTCAAAGGGTTGGGCGATGGTCAGCAAGAATGATACTATCTATCGCCTCTCAAAGGGTTGCCACTTTATCACCTCCGAAAATTCACATATCCAATTCCTAGACCATAGCGATGACTTCGAGTGCACTCTATGTATTAACGATATGGCATTCCTAACGGAGATGTACCCATTCCTCAACACTCGAATTTGGAATGCAGTGGAGAGTAGCACACCCGATAACTGCAAATCGAAGCGTGGGGATATGTTAGATATTATCTTCAATCAGATAGTTCAACTACCACATACTCAGAACACACACTACAACAGACACGTGGCACTATATCTGATGCTAACCTATCTACACCTTATCTATAATAAGCTCTACAAAAATATAGATCCAAATAATGATATTAATACCGCTATTGGCAATAGTATTATAGATGCTTTCTATCAACTCTGTAATAAGTACCATACAGAGCACCGAGATGTTCAATTCTACGCTAAGAAGTTGCACGTTAGCACCCGACACCTCTATAACATTACGATGACAGCGCAAGGCGAGAGCCCTAAGGCGGTTATCGATAGCTTTGTCATAGGGACTATCAAGAAGTTGCTATTGACCACCTCACACTCGATACAGCAGATAGCCTCTTCGCTTAACTTCCCAGATCAATCAACCCTAAGGCAATTCTTTAAGCGAAATACCGAAATTACCCCTACAGAGTACCGAAATAGACATACTAGATAGACCTTATTCCTATTATATCTATTTTAATTCCGATTCTAACGGCTATTTATTTCTCGATAAACACTACCTTTGCACCCGCAAAAATAAGTTTACAGAGAGAATGAAGTACTACAAGTCGATTATCTATTTAGCGCTGCCAATTATCATCGGGCAGATTGGGACAATTATCACGGGGGTGGCAGATACGATAATGGTGGGGCAACATAGCACCGACGAGCTTGCTGCTTCTGCATTCGTAAACAATGTCTTTAACCTCTTTATGATTATCGGGGTCGGCTTTACCTTTAACTTTGCACCGCTAGTTGGCGCTGATCTTGCCCTAGGTAAGAAGCGCAGAGTTGGGGAGTGGTTAAAGAATAGCCTTGTGGCAAATAGTGTACTTGGGCTAATTCTAGCGTTCCTTATGGCGATTGTCTATATCAATGTAGAGCGAATGGGGCAACCCGTGGAGCTAATACCACTTATCAAACCATACTTTATTGTCTATGGTCTATCGATTATCCCGGTGATGATATACAGCACATTCCGCCAATTTGTCGAAGCAGTGCTCAAGCCAACAACATCGATGTGGATATTCCTTATCGGTAATATTCTAAATATCATCGGTAACTATATATTAATCTACGGTAAGCTAGGTATGCCCGAGATGGGGCTATATGGAGCAGGTGTAAGTACTCTGATATCTAGGTGCTTTATGCTATTGGCCTTTGTTGCCATAATCCTACTATCTAAGTACTACCGTGAGTTTCGCATCGGATACTCTAGGGGTAAGGTGCTCTCTGCTAAGATTAACAGCTTAATTAAGATAGGAACGCCTATCGGCCTACAACAGGGTTTCGAGGCGGCAACATTTAGCATTACAGCCATTATGATTGGATGGCTCGGTAGCTTTGACCTTGCAGCCCACCAAGTAGCCGTAACGATCTCTTCTATATGCTATATGCTATTCCTAGGGCTTGGCAATGCCGTTGCTATACGTGTTAGCTACTATAAGGGGCTCGGCGATGTCCTATCTATTCGTAAGGCTACGAATGCAGGTATCTTCATCAGCCTTGCCATGTCACTACTCATATGTGTTGTGCTCTACTATTGGGCGGTAGATATTAGTATGTTCTTCACCGAAGATAAGGGCGTGTCGAATATCGTCACACTCGTGATGCCTATACTAATGATATACGTCTTTAGTGATGGTATTCAGATAGTTCTGACAAATACCCTTCGCGGCCTATCGGATGTTAAGTACATTATGTATATATCTGCGGTGGCATACTTTGTAATTGCGCTACCTGCGGGCTACTTCTTCGGCTTTATAACTGGCTGGGGGATCTCGGGAGTATGGCTAGCCTACCCTATCGGCTTCTTCTTTGCTTGTATCACATTCTACCTAAGGTTTATCAAAACAGCAAGAAGATTAAAGGCATAAGTTACTGCAAGGATTATCAATAAAGAAGGGTTGTGAGTCACAGTGACTCACAACCCTTCTTTATTGATTACATTATACTACCCTTACGGAAGCACTATAAAGACTCTACGCTTAATGATATCAGCTTCGCCCTCTACCTTACCAGTAATAGATAGCTCTATAGTACCTGATTGTAGGTCGGCTGGTAGTGATGCTAGGTCGACCTCTGCATTTAGGTTGTTATCAACCCCACCAACCTCTACATTACAAGGAGCGCCACTCTGAAGAGTTTGGCTCACTGCACCACTCGTAGGATTTAGAAGTTGATACTCAACGTAAGGAGCATATTGTTGTGATACAAGTTCACACTTAGCATCAACTAGCCTACTGTGACCTGCTGCAATAACTGGATATAGTCCGCTCTGTGATGCAGCATTTACAAATAGGTAAACTTCTCTTGACAATCCACTCTTATGGTCTGAGACT
>CAYJFH010000005.1:42253-45373 GCA_964369485.1 uncultured Rikenellaceae bacterium
ATTTACAAACTGAACACCAACTGCTTCAGTATCATATGCACCACTCGCAGCTGTTGGAGTTGTGAATTGAGGCTTATAGTAGTATTCAGTTGAGAGCTCAGGGGTGAATACTAGCTGCGCACCACTCGGATTGTGAGAGATTGCCTCAGCAATATTAATCACCTGACTTGGAACAGATGCTCCACTAAGTATAACTTGAGCTTGTCTATTAGTTACACCCACTAGTGATGTACCATTACTAATTAGATCATCAAACGAGGTCGATTCATCTGTAATCTCAACGTGAAGGTTACCAGCTGGATTATTAATAGCCTCCTGAGGCGTTGTATAGCCGTGGCCATCAACCTTTACAATTCTTAGTTTATACTTATGGTTTCTAAGGAATGCTTCGGTAGAAGGTGAGACTCTGTAGTATGAAAGGACACCATCATACTCTCCCTCGACAATGATAGATAGCTTTTTACTATCTTCCACTGAGCTATTTAGTCCCCAGTTCTCATATAGATATAGTCTCGCTGCATCATCTGTCTCAGTAAGTGACCAAGATAGCTCGTCAGCTGTACAAGTTACCATACAATCAGGGATATTAGCTGTAGTTGAGTAACCACCATTAGCTGGATCAACCGATGGAGTAGCTACATAACACTTGCTGCTAATTGAACTTACAGCCATTGAGTGAAGGGCAAAACCTCCATTATTAGCTAGAGTTTCATCTGCTGATAGTTCAATCGAAGTAACTGAACGAAGTAGTTGAAGTCTAGGAGGTGCTGCCGAGAAGTCAATTCTAGGTAGTATAATTTTACTCCACGCGACATTATCTAGCTTTGCATCATTTGCAATAGATTGAACTGTTACCGTTGCTGGTGATACTCTAGTTAGTAGATAGATCTGAGATTCATTGTCATATGTACCATCTTCAAACTTATCAAAACCCTCTACTAGATCACTGCCATCATTCGCTCTGGCATTAGTAAATACGTGCATTGTACGCTGAGCATCCGATCCCGTTACTGTTGCAAGGAACGATGTAACGCCACCAACGGTAGTTAGATCCGAACCCTCAATTGACACTCTTTCAAGGTATAGGCTATTCTCATCAAAGATAAGGATATCTACGTTTCTAACGTTGTAAATATCAAAATACGAAGCTCTCGTTAACTCTACGTCTTCTGTCTTAGCAGTACTCATCTCAAAGAGAAGTTTAATTGATTTCCCAGCAGACTCTTGGTCTGCTGGAATATCTTGTACCTTCTCACACGAAATAAACAAAGCTATAACTAAAATAGCGCTTAAAATTCTATTAATCATATTATTTCTCTGTTAATTTACCTTTGTGAATTCTCTTGTTCCATATACATTCTCTCCATCTCCATCTTCTGCATATCATCATAGCTACCCGGAGCATATGGAGGAATTACAAAGTGTGAAGCTCCAACAGGAGTACCGTTGTAGATCTCGATGTTAGATGTACGTTTGATCTTATCGTAAGTAATACGAGCAATCTTCTGGTAACTTGTCAAGTATGTACCCGGACTACCACCACCTGTTCTGGTAGCCTCTACATTCACGGCCTCAGTAGAGCGGTAAACCTCTTCTCCACCAGAGTTCTCATAAACATATCCATTCTTAACCATCGTACCACCTTTGTAAGCTACAAGGTCGAAGGTAATATTACCTAAGTATCTTGCACTATACCAGTTAGCATATAGATCAATTTCGATGTAACGAGGTAGTAGATCATAGTACTCAGGCTTAGTGAGGTTATCGACATTCACAAACACTGTCTCACCACCACTACCGGTGTTGTCACCTCCCCATACAAGGATTTCGGTAAGTGAAGTATTACTATTGCCTGTACCGCCCCAACCAACGGTTAGTCCATCAAGGGCAACACTATTAACAACAAGTCCTGAGTTTACCATAGCAACCAAGACGTCAAGGTCTCTACCATCTTCCGCAGTCCAGTAGTATTGGTACGTAAGGAACTCAAACTCTGGAATAGTTACAATAATATTCTCTGCTTGACTTACTGGTATATCTACAAAGTAGGCTGCATCATCGGCGTGAGTGATTCTGATTGTTGTTTGACGGTCTCCCATCTCATCTTCACCTGCTGTAGCCGTTACACTATACTCTGTATAACCCGGTAGTGATCCATCAGATGGAACATCAACCATAGATAGCCACGTCATATCTGCAATTACCGCAGTAGATAGGAAAGAGCCACCGATTGCTTGGTAGTCGAATGATTGAGTACCACCATTACCACCAAATGTCATACTCTCAACAGGGAATGATAGTAGTAGTGATTTTGCCTCTAGTATATACTCATCTAGTGTTTCGGTATTTCTAAGTACAAGGTTAGCATTACCTGCATTTGCATCATCAGTTCTAGTGAATGTTACTTGTGAGTCGCCTGCTGCGCCTGCAACTGCACTTGCCGTAACGTTTCGATAGTCACTATTAACAACTACCCAAGGAGCTGAAGAGCTTACAGTAACAACCTTTGTAGTGTTTACTGGCGAAACAATTAGGTCTTCGGCAACTAATATTGACCCCACGATACCTTGTGGCTCTTGAGTTACAGTTACCTTCTTATTGATTCTACCTGCTTCGATCACAAATGATGTGCTTCTGCTAACACCAGTGTAGGTATCGGTATCCGCAACAAGGCTAATAAATTCACCTGTAGTAGGGTCAATTTGAACTGTTAGCCACTCCGCTGTTGCTGTAGTATTAAGAGCTACTGCCTCACCATTTAGTCCAGATGCGCTGAAAGCTAAAGTGGTCGCTGCACCTACACTTACATCAGAGCTCTCTAACGATAGAGAGGTTTGTCCAATAGTAATATCCTCGTCCATTATCTTCCAATCTAAGACACTCACCTCAACCTCTAGACCAGTAGCGATTTCAAGGTTAATATTTAGTATTTGATTGCAAGGCGCACTAACTTGGATATCTTTGATTGATGTAAAGATAGATCCGTCGTTTCTCTCTACCTCAACAGAGATTTGCATCTTATGAGTAGATAGATTACCTGCTAGGTCACCCCTATGTGCAGGAATTAGAAATTCAACTACATCTGCTTCGAACTTTCCATTAACTTCCGTAAATTGAAGT